>JAJYGU010000431.1 GCA_021784975.1 Planctomycetota bacterium | reverse complement strand
ACCGACGATCTGTTGCACGTTCTGGTCGAGCCGGCGGCGAAATAGCTCGGCCACTGCCCGCATTGCGAATGTCTATAACCACTCAGAGGCACGTGGCCACCGTCGCCCTGATCGGCAACCCCAACACGGGCAAGTCGACGCTGTTCAGCGGCCTGGTGGGCGTCCGTCAGCATGTCGGGAATTATCCCGGCGTGACGGTCGAGAAGAAGACCGGGCGGATGGAGTTCGCCGGGCAGAGCTTCGAGTTGATCGACCTGCCGGGTCTCTACAGCATCGCCCCGCGATCGCGGGACGAAATGGTGGCCGTCGATCTGCTGTTGGGGCGGCGCGAGGACGTGGCCGCGGTGGACGCGGTCCTGTTAATCGTCGACGCCAGCAATCTGGAACGCAACCTTTACCTGGTCAGCCAGGTGCTGGAGCTCGGGCTTCCCACCCTGTTGGCCCTCAACATGCTCGACGTGGCGGAGAGCCACGGGCTCGCCATCGACTGCAAGCGGCTCCAGCGGCACCTGGGGATCCCGGTGGTGCCGATCCAGGCCCATCGCCGTATCGGCTTCGACCGGCTGATGCAAACCCTGGCACAGGTCGTTGCCGAGAAGCCGTGCCATCGCGACACCGTGCTGCCGCAACCTTTTGAAGAGGAAGTGACCCGGCTGGACTCGGTCTTATCGAGCGAGGCCGCGTCGTTTGACGGCCGGCGGCTGCCGCGTTATCTGCTGCGGCGCCTGCTGCTGGACATGAACGGCTATTTGCAGGAGAGCCTGTTCGACAGCTCGATCCCGCGGGGGAGAGAATATATCGAGGCTGCGCGGGCGCGGTTGACCGAGATTGGCTGCCGGGTGCCGGGCGTGGAAACGTCCGCCCGCTACGCCTGGGTCCGCAAGATACTGGAAGGGGTGGTCGCCGAGCCGGCTGAGCGGAAGACGACCGCCAGCGACCGCATCGACCGCGTCCTCACCCATCGCCTCTGGGGGTTGATGGTTTTCGTGGTGGTCATGCTGGCCATGTTCCAGTCGGTGTTCGTCTGGGCCCGGCCGGTCATGAAGGGGATCGAGATCGCCACCTCGGCCGCCGGCGGCTGGGTCGAGGCCCGGATGGCCGAGGGGGCGTTGCGGAGCCTGCTGGTCAACGGGGTGATCGGCGGGGTGGGCAGCGTGCTGGCCTTCCTGCCGCAAATCCTGATCCTGTTCGGCTTCCTGGCCGTGCTGGAGGACTGCGGCTACATGGCCCGGACCGCTTACCTCATGGATCGCCTGATGGTCCGGGTGGGCCTGAGCGGCAAATCGTTTATCCCGATGCTCTCCTCGTTCGCCTGCGCGATTCCGGGCATTATGGCCACGCGGGTGATCGAGAACGAGCGGCACCGGCTGACCACCATCCTGGTCGCGCCGCTGCTGACCTGCTCCGCCCGGCTGCCGATCTACACGCTCCTGATTGCGGCCTTCATCCCGGCGCAGAGTTACTTCGGCGGTTTGTTGCAACTGCAAGGGCTCACTCTGGCGGCGCTCTATCTGCTGGGGATCGTGGCCGCGGCCACCATGGCCCTGATCTTCAACCGCACCCTGTTTCGCGGCCAGACGCCGCCCTTCGTGATGGAATTGCCCAGCTATAAGTGGCCCTCGCTCCGCACGGTGGTCTACCGCATGATCGAGCGAGGCTGGGTGTTTGTGCGGTGCGCGGGCACGTTGATCCTGGCGGTGTCGATCGTGGTTTGGGCCGCGTTGTATTATCCGCATCATGCCGGCGCGACCCCCGAACAGCAGCAGCAAAGCAGTCTCTTGGGCCACATGGGCCGGGTGATCGAGCCGGTGGTCAAGCCGCTGGGCTGGGACTGGCGGATCGGTTGTTCGGTGCTGGCGTCGATCCCCGCGCGGGAGATCGTGGTGGCCACCATGGGCGTCATGTACAACCTGGGCGAGAATCCGGGGGCCAGCTCGGGGCCCGGCGCGGCCGAGGCGTTTTCCAAGCTGCGGAGCGTGACTTGGGACGACACCGGCCAGCCGGTGTTCAACATCCCGGTGGCCCTGTCGATCATGGTGTTCTTCGCCCTTTGCGCGCAGTGCGCCGCCACGCTGGCGGTGATCCGCCGCGAGACCAATAGTTGGCGGTGGCCGGCGTTCACCTTTGCCTACATGACGATCCTCGCCTACTGCGGGGCGTTGGTGACCTACCAAGTGGGAATGTGGATGGGGAGAGTATGACCATCACCTGGCAAGACGGGGCCACGGCGGGTATCCTGATGGGAGCGGTGGGTTATCTCGCCGGCCGCTTGGTACGCCGCATTCGCCGCCCAGCACTGCCGGGCTGCGGCGGGACGAGTTGCTGCGGGCAGTGTGCAGCCAAGCTGGCCGAACCACCCCTGGTCACCATCCCACCGCCAACCGGCAGGTCAGGCACCCCCGTGCCTGACAAGCCGGTAGGTCAGGCACCCCGTGCCTGACAAGAAGCGTAGCCGGTAGGTCGGGCCTCTGTGCCTGACACCCGATGATCGGAACGTATGAAGAATCCGCTGGCCGGCATTTTGATCCCTGGGGCGTTGGCGCTGGCCAGCGCGGTTACGCTGGTGCTTTGGGCGCATGTCGGGCCGATGGTCGGCCCGCTGGAGGCCCGCGTCCCCGGCTTGGATCGCCCCAAACTCACCGACGAATCAACCGGGCCGCCAAGGCCGCTGAAAGGGACCTTGACCTCGCTGGGCGGGCGACCGGCCAACCTGCCCGGCGCATGGCCCCGCTTTCGCGGCGAGCGATTTGACGGTATCGGGGTTCCGGAATGCACCTTGGCCCGCAGTTGGCCCATCGGCGGGCCGCCCAAACTGTGGTCGCTGGACTTGGGCGAGGGGCACGCTGGGGCGGCGGTGCTGGCCGGCCGAGTCTTCGTGCTCGACTACGACCGCCCACGGGCCGCCGACGCCGTGCGCTGCTTTTCGCTGGCCGACGGCCAGGAAATCTGGCGGTTCAGCTATCCGGTGGTTGTCAAGCGCAACCACGGCATGTCGCGGACCGTGCCGGCGGTGACGGACAAGTACCTGGTGGCCCTGGGGCCTAAATGCGATGTCTGCTGCCTCAATCCGGCCACCGGCGAGTGCTATTGGCTCATCGACCTGGTGCGGCAATTCGGGGCCACCGTGCCGCCGTGGTACGCCGGCCAGTGTCCGCTGATCGACCGCCAACGGGCCATTCTGGCCCCCGGCGGCCCGTCGCTCTTGGTCGCGTTGGACTGCAAGACGGGCAAGGCAGCATGGAAGAGCCCCAATCCACGCGGCTGGACGATGACCCACTCCTCGATCATGCCCATGGAGTTCGCCGGCAAGCGGATGTTCGTCTATTGCGGCAAAGGGGGCGTGGCCGGCGTCTCGGCCGACGACGGCTCGCTGCTCTGGGACACGACCGCTTGGAAGATCAGCATCGCCACCGTCCCTTCGCCGCTGATTCTGCCCGAGGGACGGATATTCCTATGCGGCGGCTACAACAGCGGCTCAATGCTGCTGCAATTGCAGAAGCAAGGGAGCAAGATCGTCGCCAAGACCCTGTTTCGGCTTGGGCCGGCGGTGTTCGGCTCGACCCAACACACGCCGATCTTCTACCAGGGCCACATCTACGGCGTCCGCGAGAAAGACAAGCAGTTGGTCTGCCTGGACCTCAAGGGCCGCGTCCGGTGGAGCAGCGGCTCTCAACACCGCTTCGGCATCGGCCCTTACCTGGTGGCCGACGGGCTGATCTATGTGATGGACGATTTCGGCCTGCTGACCCTGGCCGAGGCATCCCCGAAAAGCTACCGGCCGCTGGCCCGCGCCCAGGTGATCGACGGCAACGATTCCTGGGGCCCGATGGCCATGGCCGGCGGCCGGCTGATCCTCCGTGACCTGACGCACATGGCCTGCCTGGATGTCGCCCGAAAGTGAGAATCCCTTATGGCCGCTCAAGCAAAACCAGTGCACCTTGGCGTGCTCATCGTGGCGGTGGTCCTGGTGGCGATTGGCGTCGGTGCGGTGGCCGTATGGCGGATCGACTGGCTGGGCGAGCACGGCAGCGGACTGTCCGACAGCTTCAAGTACGATCTACAGAAATACCAGAAGATCGACCCCGCCCTGTTTCACTATCACCTGGTCGCCGAAATGCCCATCGACATGCGCGATCCTCGCGCCATCGCCATCGGCCTGGGCGACCAAATCCTGGTGGCTGGCGACAAGGCAATCTACGTGTACTCCCCTCTCCTTCCCGGAGAGGGGACCGGAACGTCAGTCTCCCCTCGCCCTTTGGGAGAGGGGCCGGGGGTGAGGGCGGCTGGACCGACGAAGGCAGGCCGTGCCGTAGATTCCCCTCACCCTAACCCTCTCCCGGAGGGAGAGGGGACGACAAAAACCATCTCCCTTGACTCCGAGCCTTACAGCCTCACCGTCGGCAACGCCGATCACGCCTTTCCCGGCCGAATCTACGTCGGCATGTGGGACCACGTGGAGACGTTCGCGCCTGATGGTAGCCATCTGGCAACCTGGTCCAAGCTCGGCATCCTGACTTCGGTGGCTTGTGCCGATAAAGTGGTCTTCGTGGCCGATGCCCATGCGAAGGTCGTTTGGGAGTTCAATCCGGATGGAAAGCCACTCGGGCAGATTGGCCGGCGAAGTGGGTCGCGCCAAGGCCCCATGTTCGTCGTTCCCAGTCCGTATTTCCCGATTGCCATGGGGCCCGACGGGCTGCTGCGAGTGTCGAATCCCGGGGCCCACCGCGTTGAGGCCTTCACGCTCGATGGCCACCTGGAGCTTGCGTGGGGAAAGCCGAGCGAGCGGATCGAGGGCTTTTGCGGCTGCTGCAACCCGGCGCACCTTGCCGTGCTGCCGGACGGGCGGATCGTCACCGCCGAGAAGGGAATCCCGCGAGTCAAGGTCTACAGCGCGGAAGGCACGTTCGAAGGCGTGGTCGCTGGCCCAGAGTCGCTCTCGCCCAACCTCGCGGCAGCTACCGAGACCCGCGAAGACCTTCGCCTCCATCCGGTCAGCGTGGCCGCCGACAGTCGTGGGCGAATCTTGGTGCTCGATCCGGTCGCACGCTGCGTGAAGATTTTTGTGGAGAATCAGAAATGAGCCACCAGCAGGACATTAAGAGGATCATGCACCGGCGGGCCTTTGTGGGCAACGCTTTGCGGGTGGCTGGGGCCTTGGGGATCGGCGGGGCGGTAGCCGGACTGACCGTCCGCAAGGGAGAGGGCCGCCCGTGGGTCTGGCAGATCGATCCCAGCAAGTGCATCGCCTGCGGCAACTGCGCCACCCACTGCGTGTTGGACGAATCGGCCGTGAAGTGTACGCACAGCTTCGGCATGTGCGGCTATTGCGACCTGTGCACCGGCTACTTCCACCCGGAGCCGATCGCGCTCAATTCCGGGGCGGAGAACCAGCTTTGCCCGACCGGGGCCATCCGCCGCACCTTCGTCGAAGACCCCTACTTCGAGTACACGATTGACGAGCGGCTGTGCATCGGCTGCGGCAAGTGCGTCAAGGGCTGCAATACCTTCGGCAACGGTTCGCTGTTCTTGCAGGTCCGCCACGACCGCTGCCAGCACTGCAACGAGTGCTCGATCGCCATCGCTTGCCCCTCGCAGGCCTATCGCCGCGTGCCGGCCGATCAGCCCTACCTCTTGAAGCTGCGGGAGGCCAAGGGATGAGTCGTCCGTGTCCCCTCTCCGGGCACCGACCGAAGGTTGGTCGGGAGAAGGCTAGGGTGAGGGTGTGCCGCGGTGGGCCACGCCGTAGGTCAGGCACTCCGTGCCTGACATCGGCGGCTCCGTCGGTCCACAATCGTGTCAGGCACGGGGTGCTTGACCTACGGATCGCGATCGCGCTCTTGGCCCTGTGGACGCTTCTGTCCCTCCCGGCCTTGGCGGTCGAACGTTTCCCGCCGCCGGATTTTTCCAACCATCAATTGCCGGTCACCACAGTTCCTCCGCCGCAGTTCGCGGCCAATCCTTACGTCGACGTCGCCCTGCTCGCCCTGGCCCTGGCGCTGGCGTCCTACCTGGCCATCCGGCGGCGTTCGCGGCGGGGGCTTTTCTTGCTCACGATCGCTTCGCTAGTCTGGTTCGGGTTCATTCGCCACGGCTGTATCTGCCCGGTCGGGTCGATCCAAAACGTTACGCTGGCGATTTTCGATCGGGCGTACGCCGTGCCCTGGGCGGTGGCGGCGTTCTTCGCCCTGCCGATCCTATTTACGCTCTTCTTCGGGCGGACGTTTTGCGCCTCGGTCTGTCCGCTCGGCGCGGTACAAGAGCTGGTGGCCCTTTGGCCGGTGAAGGTCCCGGCGTGGGTGGACCACTCGCTGGGCCTGCTCTCCTATGTCTACTTGGGGCTGGGCGTGCTGTTTTCGGCCACCGGCACGGCGTTTCTGATTTGCCGCTACGATCCGTTCGTGGGTTTCTTTCGCCTGGCGGCCAGTGCGAACATGCTGATCTTCGGAGCCTGCTTTCTGGTGGTAGGGGCTTTTATCGGCCGGCCGTACTGCCGCTACCTTTGCCCGTACGGCGCGCTGTTGCGTCTGGTCTCGCGGTTCTCGAAGTGGCACGTCAAAATCCCGCCCGACGAGTGCATCCGTTGCCGGCTCTGCGAGGACGTTTGTCCCTATGGGGCCATCCGCGAGCCGACGGTCGCTACGGCCGTTACCGAGCGCCGCCGCGGTCGCCGCCGGTTGGCGGTGTTGATTGGACTCGCCCCGCTGTGGATCGCGCTGGGATTCTGGCTGGGCACACGGCTGGAAGTGCCGCTCTCCGAGTTGCATCCCACCATCCGCCTGGCCGACCGCATCCGCCAGGAACAGACCGGACGGGTGCAAGGCACGATCGACGCCAGCGACGCCTTCCGCAACACCGGCCGTGCTCCGGCCGACCTGTATCGCCAGGCCTTGGCCTTGAGCGCCATGTTCCGTACCGCCGGCGGATGGTTCGGGGCCTGGGTCGGCTTGGTGGTCGCGGCGAAGCTGATTCACCTTTCCATCCGCCGCCAGCGGAACGACTATCAGCCGGACCGCTCCGGCTGCGTGTCGTGCGGCCGCTGCTTCTGGTACTGCCCGGTCGAACAGGCCAAACAAGGTTGGATCCAGGAAGTCCCGGGGACTGGTCCACTATTCGGCGAGAACTCACTGCCCGCAGAGCAAGCCGCCGGCCGAAAAATGGACCTGTCCCCTTAGCCGCGAGAGACCATGACCAACACACCTCCAGATCAACCGAACCCAACTGTGTATCGCCTGGCCACGCGGACCGCCGCCGTCGCGGGCATGGTCATCCTCGTTGCCGCCGCGCTCTTGTTGTACGACTATAGCCGGCGGACCACCAAGGACCCGCTCGAAGATCCCGCCTTCAACATGCTCAAGCTGGCATTGGATCAGCAACCCACCAACGAGGCCCTGAAAACGCAGATTCGCGAGTCAGACCTGCAGTTGCGCCGCGAGTATTTTCGCCAGCGGGCGTTTGCCGCCATCGGATGCGTGATTCTGTTGGCCGCCACGGTGGTCTTCCTCTTGGGGCTCAAGATCGCGGCCACGCTCCGCCGGCAGTTGCCTGCCCCGGTTGTTGGCTCCGCGCCGCAAGATGTCGAGGCCCGCTGGACTTCGATCGCTCGTTGGGCGGTAGTCGGGGTCTGCCTGGTCCTGGTGGCGGTTGCCGCCGTGCTGAGCCTCACCATCCGATCGGAGTTGTATCACGACCAGAAAGCGCTGGCCGAGGTTTTCGACTCCAGTAGGTCAGGTACCCCGTACCTGACACGATCATCGACCAAAGAAGCCGCAGATGTCAGGCACGGCGTGCCTGACCTACAGGCTGGCAGCAGGTCAGGCGCTCCTGTGCCTGGCACATCAACTGCGTCCCAACCGCCCCCTAGCGACGAGGAATTCCACAAGATGTGGCCGCGGTTCCGCGGTCCCGACGGCCTGGGCATCTCCGCCTACGCAAATGTTCCTGATATCTGGGATGCCAAATCGGGCAAGAATATCCTGTGGAAGACCGCCGTTCCGCTTTCGGGCAACAACTCGCCGGTGGTCTGGGGCAAGCGGGTCTTCCTCTCCGGGGCCACGCGGCAGCGCCGCGAAGTCTACTGCTTCAATGCCGACGGCGGCAAGCTCCTCTGGCAGCAGACCGTGCCCGGCACGCCGCAGAGCACGGCCCGACCGCCGCGGGTGGGCGAAGACACCGGCTACGCCTCCTCCACCACCGCGACCGACGGCCGCCGAGTATTCGCTATCTTCGCGAACGGCGATCTGGCCGCCTTCGACATGGCCGGCAAGCTGGCTTGGTCCAAGAGCCTGGGTATTCCGGAAAACACCTACGGCTATGCCACTTCGTTGTGTCTATACCGCAATCTCTTGTTCGTTCAGTTCGACCAAGGCTCGACGCGGATGCCGAAGTCGAAGCTGTTGGCCTTTGATACGGCCACCGGCAAGCCGGTCTGGCAGGCCGTCCGCTCGGTGCCCAATTCCTGGTCGACGCCGATCGTGATTCGCTACGCCGGCCAGGACCAGCTCATCGCCTCGGCCGACCCGTGGGTGATCGCCTATCGCCCCGCCGACGGCGCCGAGCTATGGCGGGCCAAGTGCCTGCGGACCGACATTGCCCCTTCGCCGGTGTACGCCGACGGCAAGGTGTTCGTGGCCAACGACAACTCGGTCCTGTCGGCGATTCGCGTCGACGGCAAGGGAGACGTGACCGCCACGCACATCGCCTGGAAGGGCGAAGACGGCATGCCCGACACCTCCAGCCCCTTGGCCACCAAGGACTACGTGTTCCTGCTGGCCTCGTTCGGCACGCTGACCTGCTACGACGCGGCCAAGGGGGGCGTGCTCTGGTCCCAGGACTTCGACGGCCAGTTCTGCTCCTCGCCCGGCCTGGCCGGCAACCGCTTGTATTTGCAGAGCAAGGAGGGCAAGGCCTACGTGGTCGAGCCGGGCCGCCAGAAGTGCAAGCCGATCGGCCAGTGCGAGCTGGGCGAAGAGTGCGTCAGCAGCCCGGCCTTTCAAGACGGCCGCATCTACCTTCGCGGCGCCAAGCACCTGTTTTGCATCGGGAAACATTAGGCCAGCAAACGGTCATGTCGGAACTCGATCTTCGCCCCGTCGATGCGATCGTCCAGCGGCTCGGCCGGGGCAGCGATGCCGCGATCCCGATCCTCCAGGCGATCCAATCGCACTACCGCTACGTGCCGCGGGAAGCGATGGAGCGGGTCTGCGCCCTGACCGAGATCACCCCGGCGACCATCAGCGGCGTCGCCACGTTCTATACGCAGTTTCGCCACCGGCCGGTGGGCCAACACATTATCCACATCTGCCACGGCACCGCCTGCCACGTGAAAGGCTCGGAGTTGATCCAGGACGCCTTCCAGCGGCGGCTGGGCATCGGCCCGGAAGGCGATACGGACGCCGAGGGGCGGTTCACCATTGAGAAGGTCGCCTGTTTGGGCTGCTGCACTTTGGCCCCGGTGGTGCAGATCGACGGCACGACCTATGGCCACGTCACGCCCACCTCGGTTGCCAACGTGCTCGACGATTTTCTTCATCATGGCCAGGAGCCCCGCACGCTGTCCGGCGGGACGCGAAAGATCTCGGACGGCGAGCTGGGTGAGATTCGCATCGGACTAGGCTCGTGCTGCGTCGCCCAGGGCAGCGGCAAGGTGCACCAGGCAATTCAGCAGGTTTTGCAGGAGTCGGGTGCCCCGGTGGTGGTGAAGCGAGTGGGCTGCGTCGGCATGTGCCATCAAACCCCGCTGGTCGAGTTGATTGCGCCGACGGGGTCCAGCACGCTGTTCTCGAAGGTGCAGGCCGACGACGCGGCCGAGATCGTCCTGCGGCACTTCAAGCCAAAGGGAGTCCTACGGCGGGCGCGTTACGCCGCCTCGCGCTGGCTCGACCGGCTGTGGAGCGACGAAATCGCCGATCCCTCAATCCGCCACGGCATCGACACCCGCGACCCGCCCGTTTGCGCCTTCCTCGGCCCGCAGCGGCACCTGGCCACCGAGCATTGCGGAGCGCTCGATCCCACCGACCTCGACGAATATCTGCGGCACGAGGGATTTGCCGCCCTCCGCCGCTCGATCGAGCGCGGAGGACCGGATTGGATCATCGAGCAGATTCGCGCCAGCGGCCTGCGCGGCCGCGGCGGTGCCGGGTTTCCCAGCGGCCTCAAGTGGGCCAAGGTCCGGGCGGCCGACGGCGAAGAGAAGTACGTGATCTGCAACGGCGACGAGGGCGATCCCGGCGCTTTTATGGACCGCATGATTCTGGAATCGTTCCCCTATCGGGTGATCGAAGGCATGACCATCGCCGCCCTGGCCGTCGGCGCCCATGAAGGCCTGTTCTACATCCGCGCCGAGTATCCATTGGCGGTGAAACGCATTGGCGAGGCCCTTGAGCAGTGTCGCCGCCGTGGCATCTTGGGCGAGCAGATCTTGGGCAGCGACTTCGGTTTCGAGATCGCCGTCAAGGAAGGCGCCGGGGCATTCGTCTGCGGCGAGGAGACGGCCATGCTGGCGTCGCTGGAAGGCCGCCGCGGCATGCCCCGTTTGCGGCCGCCTTATCCGGCCGAATCGGGGCTGTGGGGCAAGCCGACGCTCATCAACAACGTGGAGACCTACGCCCTGGTGCCCTGGATTCTGCGGCACGGGGCCGCCGAGTTCGCCCGCCTGGGCACGCCCACCAGTTCCGGCACCAAGGTATTTGCCCTGGCCGGCAAGGTCCGCCGCGGCGGGTTGATCGAAGTCCCCATGGGCGTGACCGTCCGCCAGATCGTCGAAGAGATTGGCGGCGGGGTGAGCAGCCCCAGCCGCCTGGAGACTGTCCCAATTTTCGCGGCAGGAAGCCGCGAAAATGGGACTGTCCCCTTTTCGCCCCAGCCGCAGCGGCGCTTCAAGGCAGTCCAAATCGGTGGCCCCTCCGGCGGCTGTGTGCCCGCCGAACTGGCCGATACCCCAATCGACTTCGAGGCCCTGGCCCAGGTCGGAGCGATCATGGGTTCCGGCGGGCTGGTGGTGCTCGACGACGCCGACTGCATGGTGGATATCGCCCGCTACTTCCTCCGCTTCACCCAGGACCATTCCTGCGGCAAGTGTACGCTCTGCCGCATCGGCACACGACGCATGCTCGACATCTTCGATCGCATCTGCGAGGGCCACGGCAAGCCCCGCGACCTCGACGACCTGGAGATGTTGGCCCAGACCGTCCGCGCCGGGAGCATTTGCGGACTGGGACGGACCGCCCCCAACCCGGTCCTCTCCACCCTCAAATACTTCCGCCACGAGTATGAGGCCCACCTGGCGGGCCGCTGTCCGGCGGGCAGGTGCAAGGCGCTAATCCACTACCGCGTCACCGACGACTGCATCGGCTGCACGCTCTGCGCCCAACACTGCCCGGCCGAGGCCATCGCCTTGACGCCCTACGTGAAACACGCGATCGATCAAGAAAAATGCACCCGCTGCGACACCTGCCGCCAGGTCTGTCCGCAAGGAGCCATTGTCATCGAATAACCGCCATGCCCAAGCTAACCATCGACCAGCGCGACGTTGAAGTGCCCGAGGGGGCGACGATTCTCGACGCCGCCCGCAAACTGGGCATTGAGATTCCCACCTTGTGCCACCGTGACGGATGCGAGCCGCCGACCTCGTGCCTGGTGTGCATGGTCCGGGTGGGCGGCGATCACCGCCTGGTGCCCTCCTGCGCCACGGCCGCAGTGGACGGCATGGAAGTGGAAAGCGAGAGCGAGGCGGTCCACCAGGTCCGCCGCACCGCGCTGGAACTCTTGTTGAGCGACCATTTGGGCGATTGCCTGGCCCCGTGCTATTTCGCCTGCCCGGCGGAAATGGACATTCCCACCATGCTGCGGCAGATTGCCGCGGGCGAAATGCGCGGGGCGATTGCCACCATCAAGCGTGACATAGCCTTGCCGGCGGTGCTAGGCCGCGTCTGCCCGGCCCCGTGCGAAAAGATCTGCCGCCGCGGCCACCTCGACGGGCCGGTGTCGATTTGCCTCTTGAAGCGATTGGCGGCCGATGTCGATCTGGCCTCGGCCGAGCCCT
Organism: Planctomycetota bacterium; assembly: GCA_021784975.1. Taxonomy (GTDB): domain Bacteria; phylum Planctomycetota; class Planctomycetia; order Pirellulales; family Thermoguttaceae; genus JAJYGU01. The sequence goes on along the minus strand of JAJYGU010000431.1, from coordinate 3,267 downwards.
ATGTTCCGACATGTCTCCCCGAGTCCGGCAAGCGGGCGGCCATCATCGGTGGCGGCCCAAGCGGGCTGGCCGCGGCCTACTATTTGCGGCAATACGGCCACGCCTGCACCCTTTTCGATGAGAACCGCCAACTCGGCGGCCGCCTGCGCTCCGAGCCCCAGCAAGACAGCCTGCCGGCAGCGGTCCTCGATGCGGAAATTGCGACAATCCTCCGGCTGGGAATTGAAGTGCGAGCTGGCGTGCGTATCGAACTAGGGCAACTCGCCGAGCTGCAAGATCGCTTTGACGCTGTACTGTGGGCGTGCGGCCGCACCGCGAAGGAACAGGCGATCGCCGCCGGCCTGCCCGTCTCCCAACGCGGCCTCCAAGTCGACCCGCGAACCTATCGTATGGGTGCCACTGTTGGCGTGGCCAGCAGATCAGGCACCCTTGTGCCTGACATGCCGAGTAGGTCAGGTACCCCCGTACCTGACAGGCTCGGGGCTGAATTGGAAGCGCTGCCCTTCGCCCTCTTCGCCGCCGGCAACGCGATCCGCGGCAAGAGCCTGGTGGTCCGCAGCGTCGCCGACGGCAAGGAGGTTGCCCTGGCGATCCATCAATATCTGTCCGGTCAGCCAATCACCGGCTGGCCGCGGCCGTTCAGTACCAAGATCGGCCGCATGACCCACGGTGAACTTCTGCAACTCGCCGCGATCGGTCCCCTCTCCTATCAGGAGAGGGCAGACGCCAGTTCCCTCTCCCTCCGGGAGAGGGCTAGGGTGAGGGAGAGTGACGAAGACATTTCAAGTTCATCCGACACACCCCACGCTCCACGCCCCACGCCCCAGACCGGCATCGCTCTCGGCTTTTCCCTCGCCGAAGGCCGCCAACAGGCAGCCCGCTGCCTGCACTGCGATTGCCGCGGGCTCTGGACCTGCAAGCTCCGCGAGCACGCCATCAAGTACCACGCCAATCCGCGCCGCTATGAAGCCCGCCGCCGCGTGTTTCAAGTCGATGCCCGGCACGCCGAGGTGATCTACGAGCCCGGCAAGTGCATCGACTGCGGGTTGTGCATCCAGATTGCGGCCGCGGCCGGTGAGCCGCTGGGCCTGACCTTCGTGGGCCGCGGCTTCGACGTGCGAGTCTCGGCGCCGTTCGACCGTTCGGTGGCCGAAGCCCTTTCAAGAGCGGCGACCGCCTGCGTAGCCGCCTGCCCGACAGCCGCGCTGGCTTACAAAGACTGCTCGGCGTTGGTGCCGCGATTCAGAAAACACCCCTGCGCAAGCACGGACTGAAACAGTGGATCAGTCCAATTTCCGAGGCGGATCGTCGGAACGGGTTCTTTTTTGGGCTTGGACCCCAAGGCACGATTCACATCAGCCGCGGTAGCCAAAGGCGCCGTGCCTTCCAGCGGCAGTTCGTAGCAGGCGGCCTGCTCGGCGTTGCGGACCAGAAGATACCGCCCGGCAAGGGCGATGTTGTTCCAGGTCATGCCCTCGAGAGCCTGAAAGCGGCCCAAGACGTTGTTCGGGCGGTCGGGCGTGGCCTGGACCATCACCACTTCGCCCTCCTCGCTCATTACCAAGAGTAAATCGTCAACTCGCAGGACCTGGCCGTTGCCGTAGTGGCCCTTCTTCCACACACTCCGGCCGTCCTCCAGGGCCACGCACTGCAGCACCTCGTCGGACAGGCCATAGACATAGCCGTCTTTGATGGTCACATTGGTGAACTTAGTTCGCAGGGCCTTGCGGTTGGTCCAGATTGCGTCAGCAGAAAACTCTCCGCCGTGTGCAGACAGCCGCAACAAGGCGGCCCCGCGGCCGTAGGCCTTGGAGAGGAACACCCGGTCGGGCGGCACTGGCACTGCCTGCGACACGTTCGGATCGACGCCGCTCTTGCCCGGCCAGGAATATTCCCAGAGCAACTTGCCGGACTTCAGATGGTAGCCATCGGCGTAGTCCTGGTTGAGGATCAATACCTGCTCGACGCCGCCCAGCGTGGCCATGGCCGGCGAACTGTAACTGATCTGGCGGTCTCCGCCCTTCCAAATCACTTTGCCGTCCTGCTTGTGGAAGGCGATCAGCGAGACCAGCGGCCCGTCGCGACGGCCGCCGCCGGGCACAATCAACAGGTCGCCGACAATCAGCGGCGAGCCCGACCGCCCGTGCGGCACCGCTGCGGCATCTTCGTCGCCGGTGATGCCCAACTCCTCGCGCAGGTCTTTTTCCCAGCGGACCTGCCCGTTGGCCCCGTCTAAACACATGAGGCAACCAGTGGCGCCCAAGGCGTAGACCATCCCTTCATCGATGGTCGGCGTGCTGCGGGGTCCGATGCCGGCAATGGTGGTCTCGAAACGTGCAGGATGGGAGTGGGCCCACTCCAATTGCCCTGTCTTTACGTTGTAGCAGGTGACCATCTCTTCCGCGCCCCGCTGCTCCATGGTGACGGCGTGACCGTTGACCACCGAGAAGGCCGACCAGCCGGCGCCGATCGGTTGCCGCCACAGCAGCCGCGGCGGCCGGGCCACCCAATCGCGTGCGAGCCGGACCCCCTCGACCGCCTCCGCCCGCGAGGGGCCGAGGAACTGCGGAAAATCGTACTTCCCGGTGGTGTGCAGATCGACGGCTACCTGCCCGCCGGCCGCTGGTAGGTTGGGAAGCTGCCGCAGCAGCTCGTCGGGCTTCTTGGCGTAACGAAAGCTGAACGCCGGCACCATCGAGCCGCTGAGGCGGTCGAGGCGGAAGAGGGCAAAGAAGGCGGCCGCCCCCAGCCCGCAGCCGACCAGGGCCAGCATCCGCGTCCGCCGCCGGAAGCGGCTCAAGAAGGCGAACCAGATCACGAGAATAATGACCGTCAACAGGCCAATGAACATGGTAGCCACGTTCACCACCGCGCGGTCGTCGACCACATTGGTTGTCCAGAGCCCGGCCACCAGCAGGCCATTGACGGCCAATACCATCCAAACCCACAAGGGGATGGCACGACGCCGGCGGGTGAGAAGGGCGAGGTCGGTGGAAGAGTCTTTGCGGAGCGTGTCGTTTTCCATGGTATGCCCCTTGTCTCCTTCGGTGCGCACGATCGGCCTTTTACCGCTTGAAAATACTCTATCACACCGGGCGGCAGGGGGGACAGTCCCATGGGGACCCAAGAAACGCAACAGTCCGGGCGGCCGCTGAACGGCCAAGCCCGGACTGTGTCCCCCCCTGGGAATTCGGATGGTATTGATGAAAGATGTGCCGGGAGGAATAGAGGGAATTATCGGCCAACCGCAGCCGGTTACTTTGGTAA
>JAJYGU010000428.1 GCA_021784975.1 Planctomycetota bacterium | reverse complement strand
TGGAATGAGCGACACGCGGATCACCCTCGACGATCGGCTGCGGCGTCGTTTGGCGCCCCCATACAATGCGGCGCTGGAGCCGGCAACGAATTGGGACTTCAAGGCGCTCGCCGGGGCGGGAGCCGTGCGGTCTACGGCTCGCGACCTACTCAAGTTTGCCAAGGCCAATCTCGACGGCGACGGCCCGCTTCACCAGGCATTTCGGTTGGCGCAGGCCGAGCACTGCGACCCGGTCAAGGGGCCGACGATGGGCCTCGGCTGGCACATCGCCCGCGACGGAATCACGCGATGGCACAACGGGCAGACGGCTGGCTACCACACGTGGCTGGCGATTGTTCCCGGGCGGGGGATAGGCGTAGTGGTGCTGTCGAACACAGCGACCAGTCGGATCACGCAGTTCGGCGAGTTGGTGACCCGCGCGGCGCTGGGTCTGGACGTCAAGCCTCTACCGCCACACGAACGGGAACACGACCGCAAGATCGTGGCCGTCAATGCCGCGACGCTGGCTCGCTATGCAGGCGTGTATCAACTCTTCGCCGGCTTCGATTTGACCGTTTCCGTGGAGCACGGCCGGCTTATGGTCCAGGCGACCGGCCAGCAGAAACTGCCGATGTTCGCCGAATCGCCGGCGAAATTCTTCAACAATGCCGTAAACGCCCAGATCACCTTCGCACCCGGCAAGGACGGTAACGTCGACGTGCTGACCCTGCACCAGAATGGTGCCGACCTGCAGGCGAAGCGGAAGAAGTAACGGAGGTAATCGAAACGGCGACGCGGCTAGTTGTCAAGAGCCCAGGCTGCCAAAGCTTGCTAGCTGCGTCCCTTACATCTTGAAGTTGAAGGTGTGGCTGATGAGCCGCCAGAGACGGGTGCCCAAGGGGATCCAATCGGTGTAGACGCGGGCCTGGCCGCGGAGGCCCAATTGGCAGCGGTCGTTGGGGGCGTCGATGGGCACGCGGGCCTGGTAGGAGGTGCTCATCGGCTTTTCCACCCCGGTGTGCAGGTCGGTCTTGGTGTCCAGGTCGCCGCCCGCCTTCTTCGAGAGGCGCTGGGGAGCGATCTTCAACTCCGATTCGGCGATCTCGGCAATGGTGCTGTGGATGATTTGGCCGGGATAACTGTCCAACATGATGTCCACCCGCTGCTTCTCGCGGACCATGTTGCGGTCGGCCTGGTCGATCACCAGGATGGCTTCGAGGCGCTTGGGTTCGCCGATCTGGCAGAAGAGCACGCCTTCCTCCAGAAAGGCGTCCCGATTCTCGCGGTCCAGCGGCGTGCCGGACCAACTGGGCAGTCGTTCGCCGGGATCTTCCCGGCGGGGGGTGTAGGGCGGCGGAAGCACGGTGCCCGCCGCCGGCGCCGACAGCCGCAGCCGCTCCCGATCCTTCCTTTTCTCCTGCAGTTGGTCTTCGAAGGTGGCCAGCGCTTTCTGAACAGCGGGGACTTCCAGCATGGCGTGCGGATCGTGGGTGGCCTGTTGGTGCAGGCTTTGCAGTCTGGCCCGGTTCTCAGCGATCGAGCCCTCGAGTTTGGCCATGGCCAGATCAAGGTCCAGGCTGCGGAGCTGGGCCAGCGTCTGCCCCTTCGACACCTGCTGGCCTTGTTGGACATCCACCGCGGCCAACTGGCCGGGGACATCCACGTAGACCGGCAGGGCGTCGCGGGCTTGAAGCTCGAGGGTGCAGGTGATGCTGTGCGGCAGCGGCAGAAACACCGCCAACAACAACAGTACCGTCACCACGCCCAGGCTGGCATAGAATCGCGGCTTTTTCACTTGGTCGAGTCTCCCCGGCACGTAAAAGAACTTTCCGACTTGATACAAAGGCAAGACCGCCAATCCCCACAAGGACGCTAAGACTACGATCTCGCCGATGATTTTCAGATGGTACGACTGGAACAACTTGTAGAGGAAGAAGCAGATCGCCAGGGCCACGAACCAGCGGTAGGCGGCCGCCGCCACCGAGTAGAGGGCGAAGAAGATCTGGTTCCGCTGCGGCAAGAAGGGGTCTTCGGTCGGGTCCATCCCCAGGCACCACTCGCCGAGCTTGGAACTGAGGATCGTGGTCGCCTTCTGCCGCAGGTTGGGGATCTCGGTGATGTCGGCCAGGATATAGTAGCCGTCGTAGCGCAAAAGCGGGTTGGCGTTGAAGATCACCGTGCTCACCGAGGACACGAACATCACGTCCAGGCAAATGCGATTGACCAGCCCCGGATACGAGAACCACCAGAGATAGGTGCAGATCGAGGCCAGCAGCAGCTCGACGTACATGCCGGCCGCCCCGATGAAGGCACGGTGCCACTTGTTGGGCAGCATCCAGGAGTCCGACACGTTGCAGTACAGGCAAGGCGTCAGCACCAGGATCATCACCCCCATCTCGTGACACTCGCCGCGGAAGTGCTTGCAGGACAGGCCGTGCCCGAACTCGTGCATCACCTTGGTCACGCACAGCACCACCATCAGCCAGAAGCCGTTGTGGAGGTTGAAGAATTGGTGAAACTCGGGCAGTTTGGCGCGGAAGCGGTCGAACTCGACAAACACCAGGGTTAGCGCCGACAGGGCGAACAGGACGCAGGCGGTGGCGGTTGCCGGCGAAAAGAACCAGCGGACGTAGGGGTACAGCCAGTTGAGCACCCGCTCGGGGTCGAAGCCCTTGAAGCGGATGCAGAGGATGTTGGAGACCGTCTGGAACAACTCCTGGCGTTTCTTTTCGCCGCGGCGTTTGTGAAGTTGGCGGCCTTGGCCGCCGACGTCGGCGATCACCAGTCCGTTGCGGTGCAGCATGCCCAGGAACTGCTGCAATTCCTCCAGGGTGATTTTCTGCGGCGGGAAATCGGCCTCGAAGCGGTCCTTGATCTCGTCCAGGCTGATTTCGCCGTCGAGCATGTTCAGGATGGCGAACTCCTCCTCCTGGAAACGAAAGTATTGCAGACCGACGGGGTCCTTCACCACCCAGTAACTGCGGCCCTGGTAGTGCTGGCGGCGGGCGGCCAGATCGGGCCGCTTGCGGAGGGAGAGCTTGCGGGCGGAACTGGAAAGCAGGCTGTCGCGGAGGGTAACCATGCGTCACTCACGGGCCGCATTACCACAACTGGACCATGTCGGGGGCGCGGGCGTCTCGCCCGCATTTTCGTAGGGCGGGCGAGACGCCCGCGCTCCGGGCCGTTTTGTGCTCACTTCAACTGGATGTCCATTTCCGCCAGCAGGCCGGGGCGGAGGACCCAAAA
>JAJYGU010000218.1 GCA_021784975.1 Planctomycetota bacterium | reverse complement strand
AGCGAATGCTTGTACGGGTTATTGCGGAAAGTATATGGTCTGCCCTAGAATCTGTCCATGACTCTATTTTGATTTGTGTGTGCGTCGTATTGTGATAACCACAAGCGGCGCAGCGATAAAAGGATCGGTACGGGCGCCATGCAAGATTTCGCAGAGCTTCACCTCAAGCCAGAGACGCTGGCGCAGTACGGGTTGCCGGACATCGCGTACCCCGTTCCAGCAGCCGATCTGAAGTCGGCCCTGCTCGATAACGGGGACCTGCCGCTGGCCGTGATGCTGCACGGTCTGCAGCAGCGTAGCCGGGATGGGGAGGCCGAATGGCAGCAGGTCGAACCCGCAATGGATCGGCTTGCCGAGCTATTGGCGCCCGACGATGCCCGCGATGTCGTTTCAGCCGCTGGTGACCACTGGTGGCTCGAGGTCGGGCCCGTGGACCTCGGCGGCAAACTGGTCACCATCCAACGTGGCGATGCTCTGATCGCTGCCATCACCGCCCGGGACGACGGACGCTTGCGGGTGGCCGTGTTTCGCCCGTTGGACGCCAAGAGCGCGGAATACCTGATCGGGCTGGGGCAAGTGCCTCACCCCCAGCACGGCGTCTGCATGCGCGAGAACAACTGGGAGTACGCGCTCGACTGCTCCGCCGGCAACGGCAACTACTACGCCGCCGACCGGGGCGAGGCCTACCTGTCCTACTGGGAGAAAGGCCTGGGCATCAGTTGGGACGGCTCCGATGTGCCTGAGTGGCGTAAGCAGTTGGACCTCGTCGCCCGGCCCGCCGCCCGCGTAGTCGCAGAGTTGGGCGTCTACTACACCCTGTCCGGCAATGAGGACGAGGAGCCTGTTGCCGATACGGGCGCGGCGGAAGAATTCGAGACACCGGCACCTCCGGCCTGGCGCAGCAAGCGCCAGCAAAAACGCACAGTCCAGGGGCGGTTTCTGGGCTGCCTACTCGGTGGTGCAGTCGGCGATGCGCTGGGCGCACCGGTTGAGTTCATGAAGCGGACCGAGATTCTGCGTAGCTTCGGCCCGAAGGGAATCACCCAGTACGCACCGGCTTATGGCGGCATGGGGACGATCACCGACGACACGCAGATGACCTTGTTCACCGCCGAGGGGTTGATCCGAGGCTGGGTGCGCGGCTGCTTCAAAGGGATCACGACCTATTCCGGGGTAACGGCTCACGCCTATTTGCGCTGGCTGCAAACCCAAGGCGAACGCCCGACATGCGACATCGACTTCGGCACCGATGAGCCGGGCTGGCTGTTTCAGCAGCGTCAGCTGCACAGCCGTCGCGCACCGGGCAACACCTGCCTATCGGCCCTGCGGGCGATGAACTCGCTCGGGGAGCCGGCCCGCAACGACAGCAAGGGCTGCGGCGGCGTCATGCGGGTTGCGCCGGTCGGTCTGTTCGCCTGGCGCCTGCGGCAGTACGAATCTCCCCAAGACGCCTTCCGGCTGGGTACCGAGTTGGCTGCGCTGACCCATGGGCACCCGACCGGAGCCCTGACCGGTGGTGTGCTGGCGGTGCTGATCCTAGCGCTGACCGATGGCGCGTCGCTGCGCGAAGCACTGGCCGCCGCCAAACTCCTCCTGCGAGCCGAGCCCGGCCACGAAGAGACGCTGCGGGCAATCGAGATGGCTGAGAAGTTAGCCGATTCCGGTTTGCCAACTGAAGAAGCCATTGCCCGGCTGGGCCAGGGCTGGATCGCCGAGGAGGCCCTGGCGATCTCCATCTATTGCGCGCTGGTCGCCCGCAATTTCAAACAGGGCGTGATTCTGGCGGTGAACCACGATGGCGATTCCGATTCGACCGGAGCGATCGTCGGCAACCTGCTGGGCGCGATGCACGGCGTGAAGGCGATCCCTGCCGAGTGGCTGGAGCCGCTGGAACTGCGCGACGTCATCACCGAATTGGCGGAAGACCTCTACGCCTTCAAGGATTGGGCGATCGGCGAGTACAGCGACAACGAAGAGCTGAACCAGCGGATCTGGCGGAAGTACCCGGGATTTTGAGATGGAGTGAACTGGCATGAGCGGAAATCGATGGGACCAGCCGGGTGTGCCCCACAAAGGATGGCACTGCGTGGACGTGGTCGACCTGCGGGCCGACGGTGAGTCGGCGGACGAAACCGATTACGCGACCTGCCAGATGTGCGGCAACGAGAAGATCCGCTATGTCCACATCATGGAGCATCCGGACCTGGACGAGAAATTCGACGTCGGGTGCGTCTGCGCCGAGAAGATGAGCGGCGACTACGAGGGGCCGAAACGGCGTGAGGCCAAGTTGCGCAACCGAGCAGCACGCCGGACCCGATGGCTGCAGCGCAAGTGGCGGGTGTCCGCCAAGGGGAACAGCTTCCTGAATCTCGAAGGCTACAACCTCGTGGTGTACCCGACAAAGACTGGTCGCTGGGGCTACAAGATTGGCGATCGTTTTGGGCCTCGAACATACCCGACAAACAACGAAGCGAAGCTGGCGCTGTTCGATGACTTCTGGATGGCGACCCAGGATGACGAGAAGCTGTGGAGCAGCGATTGATGAGCCCCGGAGAAATGAGAAATGGCTAAACCTGTCGTAATCGGCTCGCGGAGCTTCCGAACCCAGAAAAGCGCACTGGACCATTACAAGGCGCTGCTACACCGGTACCAGGACGGGGATCGTATCTCTGACCCAGGGGACCACGCCGACCTCGTGGCCCTCGTCGAACGGTATGACCCGATTCTTGACGAGGTTGGTGAGCCGGCGAAGGGTTGTGGCCAGATCGGCCACTTCGAACGGCGCCTGAACACAGGAACGGGCTGGAGCAACTCCGGCTTTTGGGTGGTGCGACTGGACGGGTCCGCCACGGACTTTTCGTACATCTGGGCCGTCAAAGGCCTACCAGGGGACCGGTCGAAGGATTTCTACGGCGCATGCCGGGAGGCTGTCGCACTCGATCTCGTTCTGGCCAAGAAGCGTGCCTTCGCGGAGCATGGCGACGCTCATGGGCTGGTTGCATGCGAACTGACTGGCGTGATGGTCAGCATCGACGACGCCCATCTGGATCACGCTTGGCCCAACTTCTCTCACATCGTCAGTGGCTTCCGGGCGGCCAGGGGCTGGTCAGGAGACATCCCGGACGGAATCGTGTCCGCCCCAGCTGACGGGCAGACGATGCCCACATTCGTCGACAAGGCGGTTGCGGATGCCTTCCGGGACTACCATCACAACCAGGCGATGCTGCGAATCCTCTCCAAGTAGGCCAACCT
>JAJYGU010000191.1 GCA_021784975.1 Planctomycetota bacterium | reverse complement strand
CCGATCTGAGTCGCCACCTGCCCAGCAGGAAAGGAAGCCGCCCGCCCATGACCACCCACAGCAACGGTCAAGACCGCCGTGTGATCGCCCGCAAACTGACCCACAGCCCCGACCATATCCGCCCCGAAGCCGGCGACGGCTTCGTCGTCACGCCGCAAATTGAAGAGTTGGTGGAACGAGCTTCGGCCTACTTGGAAGCCGGCTATCCCATCAACTTTTCCGGTCCCGCCGGCACGGGAAAGACCACGCTGGCCCTGCACGTGGCCGCCCAATCCGGCCGTCCGGTGATGCTCATCCACGGCGACGACGAGTTCGGCAGCTCCGACCTGGTGGGCAACGACATGGGATACCGGAAAAACCGCCTCGTCGACCAATACGTTCATTCGGTCCTCAAGGAAGAGGAGACCATGCGGACCCTGTGGATCGATAATCGTTTGACCACCGCCTGCCGCTACGGGCATACCCTGGTCTACGACGAGTTCACCCGCAGCCGCCCCGAGGCCAACAATGTCCTGCTGAGCGTGCTGGGCGAGGAGATCCTCAACCTGCCGAAGCTCCGCTATGCCGGCGAGGGCTACTTGAAGGTGCACCCGGACTTCCGGGCGATCTTCACCTCCAACCCCGAGGAATACGCGGGCATCCACAAGAGCCAGGACGCCTTGATGGACCGCCTGATTACCATCCATGTCGATTATTCGGACCGCGAGACCGAAGTGGCCATCGCCGCCTCACGGAGCGGCGTTTCCCATGTCGATGCCGGCCGGGTGGTCGACCTGGTGCGCGGCTACCGTGAGCATCGCACCGGGCGGCATCGCCCCAGCCTTCGTGCCGCCATCATGATCGCTCGCGTGGTCGCTCAGCGGGGCGGGAGGTTCGATGCCTCGGATCCGATCTTTCAATGTGCCTGCCGCGATGTGCTGGGACTGGAGCGCACCCGGCCACACGGCCCGTCGACACCTCGCCGCCACGAGATCATGGATGCGGAATTGGCGGAAGCCAGCGAGCTGGTGGGGGCCGCCCTCCGAGAATCCGGCTGATCCTTTCTCAAATCCGAACCCAATTAGGAAGCCTTGACATGAAGTCGTCAGTCCCAAGCCGGGGATTGCAGGACATTCGCACCATGTCCGAACGCATCAGCGTGGTGGACAATCCCCAAAAGAAATACCTGGCGTTGGCCATGCTCGAACTGGAGAAGGCCCGACGCGCCAAGGAAAAACGCAGCGCCGTGGAGCGAGTGGCCGGGATCGACAAGCGGCTGGCCGACATCACCGCCGAGCAGGCGGAGTTGCTGGCGGACGCCGCGGCGGAGATGGAAACGTCTCTGCCGGCCGACCAACGGGCTCAAGCCGAGGATCTAGACCGGTCGTCCGGCGGCTTCAAACTCGCCTACTGACCGCAAGGGTCGGCAGCCGATAGAAAGGCAATGGATATGGACGCTACTTTCAATTCCGACCCGACGCGCAGACCCAATGTTGCCGAGGCCCAAGCAGTGGCCCGCCAATTCCTGGCCACCGCTTTGCCCGACGTGCAGCGGGTGGATGTTACCAAAGTGGCCCCGGCGACTTTGGGCGAGGCCGGCTGGGAGGCGGAAGCCGATGTCTGGCAGCCGAACCCAACCCTGAAAAGCCTCGGCCTTGCGACCGGGCGGCCGGTGCTCGATCACAGCCGTTACCTGGTCCGGCTCGACGCCCTGTTGAACGTGCTGGAATACGAATTGGAAGGGGCGGTCCGCGGGAAATGACCGCGAAGACTGAACAGCCCCTTCTGCGCACCCAGGGGATCGCAATCAACATGAACCCCCTCAAGGAGGAAATGCATCGTGAGCACCCTTAGCGCCGTGGCCGCCGGCTTCTATCTCTATGGAATCGTTGACGCCCGCGAGGGCTTCGCCGTGTCTATGTCCGGGATCGAAGGCGGGGACATCGAGACCGTCGAAGCGGAAGGGCTGGCCGCGGTGGTGACGCCGGTCGGCTGCCGGAAGATTCGTCCCCAGCGGGCCAACCTGGCCGTCCACCACAAGCTGTTGCAAGAGCTGGCCCGGCATCAGGCGGTGATTCCCTGCGCCTTCGGCACCATCGCCTCCGGCGAAGAGCAATTGCAGGAAATCCTCCACGGCAACCGCGGCGAATTGCTGCGCGAGTTGGATCGGTTTCGCGGAAAGGCGGAAATGAGCCTGAGCGTCTACTGGAACACCTCCAACATCTTCGAGTTCTTCGTGGCCGCCAGCCCGGAACTTAGACAGATGCGCGATCGGGTGTTTCGCCCCGGCCGAGAACCTTCCATGGAGGAGCGGCTGGAGCTGGGACAACTGTTCGAGTCGCTGTTGCGGCAGTGCCGCGAGCGCCACACGCAAGAGGTGATCGACGCCTTGTCTCCCTATTGCGCCGAGATTCGGGCCGTCGATCCCGGGGCGGAGCAGATGATCATGAAGTTGGTGTGCCTGGTTCCGAAGGAGCAGGAGCAGCGATTCGAACAGGGCATTCAGGAAGCAGCCCGCAAGTTCGACGATCACTACTCTTTCAAGTACAGCGGGCCCTGGCCGCCCTTCGACTTTGTTGACATCAAACTGACTCTAGCCTAGAAGAGGCGCGGCATGTTCCTGGTGGACGATATCCTGTTCGCGCCGGTGAAGGGCTTGGCCGCCGTGTGCCGCAAAGTGGAGGAGGCCGCCCGGCAGGAGCTCGAAAACCGTGAGAAGGCGGCCATGTCCGCCTTGGGTGAGCTCCATCGGCAGCTCGAAACGGGCCAAATCGAGGAGGGAGACTTCGATCTGCAGGAAGCCCGACTCTTGGAACAAATCGAGGGGTTTGCCCGCGTGCTGCACCCGCAGGATTAGGCCAGCGAGGCGTAAAGAACCGCGATGCCAGACCGTACCGCCGCCGCCGAAGACCAAGAGAATACGTTGCTGGAGTTATTGGACCGGCTCCTTAATGCGGGAGTGGTCTTGTGCGGCGACCTGGCGATCTCGGTGGCCGACATCGAGTTGCTTTACCTACGGCTGCAATTGACGCTTTCTTCCGTCGAGACGGCCCGCCGGGCGGGTTGGTATGCTCCCGCGGCGCATGTGGGAGTCCGATCGTGAACGCGCAGGCAGCCCGGCTCTTCGGCTTCGCCGAGACCGCTCCCACGGATCGCTCGTCGTCAGTCGGGCTGGCGGATCTTCCCACCCAAATACGGCTTCACCCGGAAAACGTCCGCAACGGCCTGGCCCAACTGGTGCTCACGCTGGTCGAACTGCTCCGCGAACTGCTGGAGCGCCAGGCGCTGCGCCGCA
>JAJYGU010000039.1 GCA_021784975.1 Planctomycetota bacterium | reverse complement strand
GTGGGCCGCGATCCATTCCACCGGAACCAGCGGATTGCAGTAGGCGACGCTGGTCATGGGCATCGGCAGGTGGCCGATCGCTGCCCGCGGACGGTCTCCAGCAGGGCCTCCACCCGGGTGGCGATCCGCGGCGAATCGGCGGGCGAATAGTCGGTCTCGATCTGGAGGTAGGGCAAATGGAGTTCCTGCTCGACGAACCGCTTGACGCGATGCGCCTCGACGTCATAGGTGAGACACGCCTGCCAGGTCAGCTCCACCACGCACTCGGGCCGATAGTCGGCGGCCAAGCGGCGCAAGGTCTCCAGGCGGCGATCGTTGGGGGTCATGACCGAGCAGGGCAGGTGGAAGTATTTCTCGGCGATCGCCCGAAGCGGCTCGGCGGCCGTTTCATCGACGTCTTCCAACAGCGGCTTCAGGCCGGTGCAGTTCTCCGCGGCCACCACCAGTCCGCCGCCGCCTTCAATAATGTCCAGAACTCGCTCGGCGCCGTGGACCATGGGAACGCCGGTCATCAGCACGCGGACTCGCTCGGGGTGCCCAGAAGGGGACAGTCCCATTTTTGCGGCTTCCTGCCGCAAAAATTGGGACAGTCCCCGCTCGCCGGCAAATACGTTCAGCACCCGCTGATACTGTTCCAGGGCCGCCGGCATGGCCCAAATGCTGCACTTGCAGTCGAGCACCCGCCGACCGGAAAGCGGCGGCCGGCCGGCCTTCATCAGGGCCGCCACTTGGCGGCGCAACGACCGCTCGCGATTCAGGGCTGCGATCGCCGCCCGGAGCTTCTGGTCGCTGATCTCCGCGCCAAAGCGCCGTGACAAGAACGCCCGCAAGTCCTCCAGTTCGCGGAGCCAGTATTGGAACGAATCGGGGCAATCGGCCTTGTGGGGCAGTTCGATCACGTACATCGGCCGCGACTGGGACATCAACTCGTACATCTTCTTCTTGCCGTCGCAGGTCGTCTCGCCCACCACCAGATCGGCCATTTCCAGAAACGGATTGCTCCGCAGCACGTGATAGCCGTAAGTCGACTTGATCAACGGGCAGAGATTGGCGGGCAGATGCTCCTCGGCTGCCGGAATCGTTTTGGCCGAGCCGCCGCACAAACAGACGGCCACCCCGCCGGCGGCCATGATCAGCTCCCGCGGCGTGTATTCACAGAGGATGCCGACCACCGGCCGCCCGGCCGCCTTCTCCGCCGTGACGTACCGGTAGCAGTGGTCGAGCATGTGATCGAACCAATCGCAAGGATCGCCGTCCGTACGGTCGTTCGCCGCAGGCTGCGGGCCGCTCTCGGCGTTCGCGCAGCATGTCGCGGCCGCGGGCGGCAGATTCGGCGAGCCACAACCGCACGCTGCCGACTCGCGTTTGTCGCTCTTGCCATTGCGCTTGACCATGGGTTGCGTCCTACGCGTTCTTGCGGGCGACCAGTCGCCCCTGGGCGATCTTGCCGGCGTGGGCAAGGTCGCGCAGAAAATTCATCTCCGCGGCCAACGACTCCATAAGCGGCATATCGAAGCCGATGATCCGCAAGGCGTCGTAGGTCAATTGCCTATTGAGCATGTCCAGATACAGGTCGACATGGGCGGCGAACTGGCGGGTGTCTTCGGCTACTAGCACCTCGCAGCCTTGATCAGTCAGCAAGGCAACGTAGCCGTCGATGCCGAGCGTGTTGGGGAACTTCATGAACGCGCGATAGCGTTCGGCCTCCGGGGTGGTCAGGCCCGGACCATCGACCCAATCCGTAAAAACGATGAGTCCACCCGGCTTCACCAGCCGCACCGCCTCCGTAATGAGCCGCGGCTTGTCGACCACGTAGCACCAGGCGTCTTCGCCCCAGACGAAATCCGCCTCAGACGGGGGAAGACCGCTCCGGCAGACGTCGCCCAAGGTGAAACTGATCCGATCGCAAAACCCCTCCGCCTGGCAGCGGGCCCGGCCGCGCTCGACGACTTTTTGGGTAGCATCGACGCCGTGCATCTTAGCCACGCCGCGGAAACGGACCAGAAAACGCATGCCCGCCCCGTTACAGCAGCACAGGTCGACGCCGCTGCTGCCCGAGGGAATGCCGGCCCTGTCGGCCAGGGCCATCGACGAGCGGAAGCCGCCGATGTGGATCTGCTGGCCCATCACCAGTTCCCACAAATCGCCTTCCGGCCCGCTATAGACTGCCTGCACGTCTTTCAAGCCGATCGGAGCGGGGCGATTCATGAGGAAGGGTCTCGGGATCAAGCGGCACCGAAGGGGACAGTCCCGTCGGCCGTAAGGGGACAGGCACATTTTGGGGCCCGACCATGCTTCGCATGGTGCCCCGGGCCGAAAAATGAGCCAGTCCCCGGCCAAGTCGCACGCCGTCATCATCTTGCCTCGATGAGTCGGCGTTGTCAATTGGCTGGCTTGATGGGAAGATCGCCGCGGGGGTAGAATCTTCTAATATCATGTCGGACGCATTGAGAAAAATCCCTGCCGTCGAACGCCTGCTGGAGGAGGTGCAAGCGGAGGACTGGACCGCGGAGGTCCCGCGCCGGATTCTAGTCGAGGCCCTTCGCGCCGCGACTGATCGCGCGCGAATGCGTCTGCGGGAAGACCCGTCCCATGAGGCGGACTCAAACACTCTGCGGCGAACGATCTTGACCGAGGCGCGGCACAACGTCGAATCTGCAATACTCCCGCACTATCGCAAGGTGATCAATGCCACCGGCATCATCTTGCACACCGCCTTGGGCCGGGCCGTGCTGCCCGCCAAGGCCATCCGGCAGATCACAGAAGAATTGTCGGGTTACAGCCTGGTGCAGGTCGACGTGGAGACCGGCCGTCGCTCGCGGCGCGACGGGCGGATCGAGTGGCTCTTGCAGCAGCTTACCGGGGCGGAGGCGGCCACGGTAGTGAACAACAACGCCGCCGCCACCTCGATCGTCTTAAATACGGTGGCCAAAGGAAAGGAAGTCATCGTCTCGCGCGGGCAGCTTGTCGAGATCGGCGGCTCGTTCCGGCTGCCGGATGTCATGGCTGCCAGCGGGGCCACGTTGGTCGAGGTGGGGACGACCAACAAGACCCACGCCCGCGACTATGAGAATGCGATCACGCCGAATACGGCGGCCCTCCTCCGCGTCCACCCGAGCAACTACAAGATAACCGGGTTCACCGCCGAGGTGCCGCTGGAGGCGCTGGTCCGCATCGCCCACCAGCGCGGCCTGCCGCTCATTGACGACGTGGGCGCCGGGCCGCTAGTCGACTTTTCGCCGCTTGGCTTCGAAAAGGAACCGACGCTGCAAGCATCGGTGCGGGCCGGGGCCGACTTGATTACTTGCAGCGCCGACAAACTGATCGGGGGAAGCCAGGGCGGGCTGATCCTCGGCCGGGCGGATTTGGTGCAGGCCATTCGCAAGAATCCGTTTGCCCGCATCGTGCGGGTGGGAAAGCTGACCTTGGCCGCCTTGGAGTCCACGCTCAGCCTGTTCTTGGACGAGACGCAGGCGTTTAGCGGGGTGCCCACGCTGCGGATGCTTCGCCGAAGCCTGGCCGACCTTACCGCCCAGGCCGAGCGCATCGCCCAAGCCATCTTGGAAAAGTCGCCGGCCGCCACGGCAGTCACGATCGACGGTTATTCGCAGATGGGCAGTGGCTCGCTGCCGACCCAGAATCTGGCAACCCGGCTGGTGGCGATCCAGTCGGAGGCGCCTCCGCCGGAGGAAATCGCCTTGCGCCTTCGCCGCGCGAGTCCGCCAATCTTCGCACGAGTACATAAGGGACGAGTGCTGCTCGACCCGCGGACACTGCTGGCAGGCGAGGAGGCGATACTGGTGGAAGGGGTGACGGCTGCACTACGGTGTGAGTGACGTCCGGTCCCCTCTCCGGGTACCGACCGAAGGTTGGTCGGGAGCGGGTTAGGGTGAGGGAGAACTGGAACCGAGTTGGTTTCTTGTATTCCTCGCGTTTTCTAACGCTCCCTCACCCCGGCCCTCTCCCGGAGGGAGAGGGGGACCGACAGCGTGCAACCATGGAGATACGCCCTTGCAGCAAATCAACCTCACCCTCGGCACGGCTGGCCACATCGACCACGGCAAAACGGCCCTGGTGAAATGTCTCACCGGCTGTGAAACCGATCGGCTCAAGGAGGAGAAAGAGCGGGGCATGTCGATCGAGCTCGGCTTTGCCCCCTGCCGCATCGCCGACATGCAGGTGGGCATCGTCGACGTGCCCGGCCACGAAAACTTCATCAAGACCATGGTGGCCGGGGCCACCGGCATGGACGCGGTAATTCTGGTAGTTGCGGCCGACGACGGGGTGATGCCCCAGACCCGCGAACACCTGGAAATCCTCACCTTGCTGGGCATCCGGCAGGGCATCGTCGCCTTGACGAAGATCGATCGCATCCCAGCCGAGCAGCGGGACGGAGTGGCGGCCGAGGTTGGCCGTTTCCTGCACGGGACTTTCCTGGACGGTGCTCCGGTTCTGCCGGTTTCCAACATCACCGGCGAAGGATTCGACCGCTTTTTGGAGTCGCTATGGGCCATGGTCCGGGCCATCCAGCCCAAACGTCTTGACGGCATCTTCCGGCTGCCGCTGGAGCGGGCCTTCTCGGTGCAAGGCTACGGCACGGTGTTGGCCGGTATCCCACTGGCCGGCTCCGCCCGCGCGGGCGACGAAGTCGTGCTGCTGCCACAGAACCTTGCCGGGCGGATCCGCCGGATCGAAGTCTACGGGCAAGAGAGCGACGTGGTCAGGGCCGGTCAGTGCGCGGCGATCAATGTCGGCCATTGGGACCACCGCTTGATCCACCGCGGCGACACGCTGACCCTCCCGCGATGCTTCTCGCCGCAAGAGTGGTACGTGTGCTCGGCTCGCTTGCTGCCGCGCGAAAAGCTCCGCCTCAAGAGCGGCGCGGAGGTGCGATTTCATACCGGCACCTCCGACGTAGCCGCCATGTTCTATCCTCTCAAGGGAAACGCCATGGAAGGCGGCGCCGAAGGACTGATTCAAGTCCGCACCAAGACCCCGCTGGTGGCCGGGCCGGGCGATCCGTTCCTCCTGCGGACCTCGTCGCCGGTGCGGACCATCGGCGGGGGGCGGATCGTCGAAGCCACTGATCGGCGGCTCAAAGGCAGCCGGCCGCACGTGTTCGCCGATCTGCAAGAGCGGGCCGAGGCGGTCGGCGATGAGGGCCGATTCGTGGAATACTGTGTCCGCCGGGCAGAGCGGCTGGCCGTCGATGAGCCGGCCCTCGTTTTCCGCACCAAGATCCCCGCCCGCCGCGTGCAAGCGAATATCGTCGACTTGATTGGTCGAGGGCTGGTCGTTGCTCTTCCGTCGAAGCTTTTTGTCCACCGCGACACGCTGGCCGAGGCCGTCAACCGGCTGGTCGATGAGGTGCGCAACTTCCATCAGCAATCGCCGGAACACCTTGGGCTGCCGGTGGAGCGGCTGCGGCAGTCGAGCGGGATGGAGAAGGAGGTGTTTGATGGGCTGCTCGCGCACGCCATCCGCACCGGCCGGCTCATCGAGCGTAACCAGTGCCTGGCGTTGCCAGAGCATCGCACAACCTTCCAGGAGGAGGACGCCAAAGCCGTGGAGACCATCGAATCCCTCGTTCGTGAAAAGGAATTCGCCCCGCCGGGAATCGACGAAATTATCCGGCAGACCGGCGGTTCGCTGGAAAAGACCCGCACACTCATCGGGCTGCTGCGGGAGCGCGGGGCCCTGGTGCAAGTCGAGGAGGGACTATGGTTTCACCGTCAGGCGGTCGAGCATGCCCGTGAGATCCTCATGGCCCACTTCCAGAAAGAGGGCCGTTTGGAGAGCGTGCAATTCAAATATCTGCTGAATACGACCCGCAAATATGCCTTGCCGCTGTTGGATTACCTGGACTGGCTGGGAGCGACCCGCCGGGTGGGCAACACCCGCTATCCGCGAGAGACACCGCCGGGACGGAAAATCGGCGGCTAAGGCGACTGACTTGCTGGGTTCCCGCCAAGGCTGGTCAGCCAAGGTCGGATCCGCTCCAGGCCGAAGATGGTCTGGTGTACGCACTCGGCGAGATACTTGGGCGAGTCGGGCAACCTTCGAGTCAACATGGACCCCACCATCTCTCGCCAGAAGTCCAGGTATTTCTTCTCTCGCGTCTGCTGGTAAGCGAAGGCCACCAATTCGGCGTCGAGCAAGCAAGCCGGGCCGGACCCAGCGGTGGCTTGATACTTGGGGCATTTCGAGATGTAGCTGAAGCCACGGCCGGGCACCCAAGCGTCGCGCATCAGCCAATCGGCGGCCCGGACCAGCATCTGTCGCACCTCGGGCCGGGACCGTGGTTCCACGTCGAGATAGCGAAGAATGCCATAGGAGAGAATGCCGGTCGCAAAGGGCTTGCCACCGCGGACGGTGACGCCCTCGGTTTCACCTTTGGGAGGGTAGTTTAGCCAGCCGCCACGGACCGGGTCTTGACGTTCCAAGCAACGTTGGATCATCAGCCGGGCGGCGTTCAGGTAATAGGGATTACCGGTGTGCCGGTACGCCGCCACCGCGTTGATCAACGGCCAGCCGCCGGCCCGCTCGATGCCGAAGTCGAAATCTTTCGTCAGCCAGTAGGCCTGGTTGTCGGCGACCCGGTGAGCCACGTCCCATAAGAACCGGTCGCCCGAAATCGCGGCGCAAATCCAGTTGCCTTCCTGAAAGATGTGCCCCTGAGGATCGACGGAACCGTGAAACATGCTCAACCCGTCCGAGGTGAGATAGCGGTGGACTTTCGGATCGTGGAGCGGCAAGTGTAGTTGCTCGGTCGTCAAGAACGTGCCCACGTGGTTGAAACTGTGTTCCCACACCAGGCCGTTGAAGCCGCGGGAGAATTCGCCGTGCCGGGTATCGACCGCGCTGTAGTGCCGGGCCAACTCCAGGCCGCGGTCGAAGTAGTCGCGGCGGCCGGTTCGCATCCATTGCACCGCCAGCGCCCACGCCAGGTCGTATTCGTTGTTGCCAAAATTGAGACCCCGCTCGCCGTACCAATCGCCGAAGTGCATCCATCCGAAGAGCCGGTTTCGCTGGCGATCGGCCAGAAGGCCAGCAAAACCTCGGGCGAACATCCGTTCGTACTCGTCCCAAACCCCGGCCCTGGGCACATAAAGCGGCCGGCCGAGAATGCCCGTCCCACAGAGATATTCCGGTTTCCCCTGAGGCAACAGGGGCGCCGACCACCAAGCCGCCTGCCGGGTCGCTTGCTGATCCGACAACGCCTCGGGAACCAGGAACATCCGGCGCCGTACTACTTGTCCGCCGCGAAGCTGGTAGTTGCCTTGGTGGAACCAGGCGTAGAGGCGGTAGTAGGACTCACGGCTGGCCGGATCAGAATATGTGTCCGGCGGCAGAGGCGGCAAGAGATCCACCTCCAACGATTCCCGGCGGATAGTAAAGCCGGCGGGATAGGTCTGCCAGAATTGAGGCATCACCACCGTCCACTGCCGGCCTGGACCGGCCGCCCGGGCCAGTCCGGTCGCCTGGACCCCGTCGCGGGTGCTGCTTGGCGTACGCAGGGTGTAATGGTCGTCGCGGTCTTGCAGGAGACGGATTTCTTCACCGGGACGCAATGCTTCCAGCGGGCCCGTTCCGACCGCTGCCCGCACGCGCCGGCCGCCGACAGGCAAGCGAAGCAGCCACGATCGCACCTGCTTCATTCTGGGCTTGGCTCGATCCCAGTAGAAGGAGATGTCCAGCCCGAGGGCCGATTGCCGTCGATAAACGCTCAGCCGGGCAAGATAACGCCAGCCCTTGGTGCCGCTGGAAGTCAGCAAGGGACCGGAAAACTTCACTACCGCCCGCACCGGTCCGTTCAGTTCCAAAGCCACGCTGGTCGGATCCGGCCGGCCGCACCGCCAGACCGCGCCGTCGCCGGTGGTCATTTCCAACGTAATGGGAGTCTCGGTTGGTCCGCGGCGCATCACCAGAAGCGCACCTGGCGTGGTCCCCAAAGTTATCGCCTGCTGGGGCGATCGCAACGTCCAGCCCGACCCGGTCTGTCTCAAATCAGCTAAAACCCTGGAAGCCGCCGGCACGATCCCGCCCGATTGACACCGCAGCAAGTAGGAAGCGGGATGCGAACCGGATTGTGTGGCGGCCAGGAAGTCGAGCAGAACCCAGGCGACGCTGCCGTCCGGCCACCGCGACAGCGGGCAGAACTGGGCCTCGATTTGGCGGCCGGCGGCATCGGCCAGGTGCAGATCGCTGACCTCGGCCAGCGCGGCCCGCGCAAAAGGCAGCCCGATGGTGGCCGGCCAATCGCGGCGGGCGCACGCAGTCGGCTCTGGGATGGAAAGCTCGATGGCTTGCCGGCGAGTGGGCGGAGGCGTCGGCGGCGCCGCTCGGAAAGACACGGTATCTGACGCGGTCTCGTGCCCATCGTGCCGACAGAGAACCTTGGCCTGATACGTCTTCCGCGGATCGAGTCCTTCCAGAACGCAGCGGTGGTTCTTGCCCAAATAGGTTGGGGGCACCGACCGGGCAACTCGCCCCTCACACCGATATTCCACCGTCCCGGATTCGGCCGGACAGTTCGTCGTCCAACAGATCTCCGCTTCGCCAGGACGGATGGACCAGACTTGGAGGTTCTCGATTTTCACCCTGGGCAAGCGGATCGGTTCTTTCCCAAAGAACAGTCCTTCGATGCGGCAAGACTCGAAACGCCCGCTGGTCGTAAGCGTCAGCCGTTGACCGCGGCGAACGTCCATCGGATGCGGGAGGCAGTAGAGCGCGGACTTCCTGTCCGAGTCACCTGCCGTAAAGCGTGCGACTTCGCGGCTGTCGCGGCTGAGTTTCAATTCCACTGCTTGGGGCATCGCGGATATTTGGACGGCGGGATAGTAGGCGCCATCACGGTCCGACACGTAGGTGCACGAGGCGCCTGCTTTCTCGGTTCTCAGACCCAGCAGCAGGTCCGAACGATAGACCGGCTTAAAGCCTTCCGTTTGCATGTTCTCCAGCGGGGCGGCAAATCCCTGTCCGCTGGTGCGAAGCCAGTATTCCAATCCCTTCCAGGTTTCTTGACGAGACACCTCGGCCGCTGGCTGGGGCGAGCTCTTCGAGCCGGCTCCCAGCGCGGTTGCGCTGGGCAACAATATGCAGATCAGAGCAGGCCCGAAAACCTTGGGGCGCATGAAGGCGGCTAATAATTCGGTGTTGGCGGGCGGTAGTGGTTCAGATCCACCGCGCGGAACCAGTCGATCGTCTTGACCAGTCCTTCGCGAAGCGGCACTTTGGGCTCCCAGCCTAAGTGCTTCCTGGCCAGCTCGATATTCGGCTGACGCTGAGTGGGGTCGTCGGCCGGCAGCGGCTGATAGACCAGCTTCGATCGCGAGCCGGTCAATTCGATGATCTGCCGGGCGAGCTCGAGGATGGTAAACTCGGAGGGATTGCCCAGGTTCACCGGGCCGGTCAACTCGTCGGGCGCGTCCATCATCCGCAAGATGCCTTCGATCAGGTCGTCGCGATAGCAGAACGAGCGGGTCTGGGAGCCGTCGCCGAAGATGGTGATGTCCTGGTGCTGCAGGGCCTGGCGAATGAAGTTCGACACCACCCGGCCGTCGAAGGGGTGCATCCGCGGTCCGTAGGTGTTGAAGATCCGCACGATGCGGATCCGCACGCGGTTGCTGCGGTGATAGTCCATGAACAGGGTTTCGGCGGCCCGTTTGCCTTCGTCGTAACAGGCTCGCGGGCCGATCGGATTCACGGAGCCGCGATAGCTTTCGGGCTGGGGATGGACGATGGGCTCGCCATAGACCTCGCTGGTCGAGGCTTGCAGGACCTTGGCCCGGCAGCGGCGGGCCATGCCCAGCACGTTGATCGCCCCCATCACCGAGGTCTTCAGGGTCTTGATGGGGTTGTATTGGTAGTGGCCGGGAGCGGCGGGACAGGCGAGGTTGTAGATTTCATCGACCTCCAGCCAGACTGGCAGGGTGACGTCGTGGCGGATCAATTCGAAGTTGGGCCGCGCGAGCAGGTGGGCGACGTTCGATTTCTGACTGGTGAAGAAGTTGTCCAGGCAGATCACGTCGTGCCCCTGATCGAGCAGCCGCTCGCAGAGGTGCGAGCCCAAGAATCCTGCCCCACCGGTCACCAAAATGCGCTTCAGAGAGGCCATGTTTCCCTCCGCTGTTGGCGACGTGCAGCCCTTACCAACCCTAGCACACTACCGGTCTTTCCTCATCTCTGCCATGAGCAACTGGATATCCTCCCAGACGGGTTTCTTGGCCTGCGGGTTGCGCAGCACGTAGGCGGGATGGTAGGTGCACACGACCTTGATGCCCTGGTAATCGTGGACCTTGCCGCGGAGGCGGCCAATGGGGGCGTTCGTGCCCAACAAGTTCTGGGCGGCCACCGCGCCGAGGCAGCAGATGAACTCGGGCTGGATGATGGCAAGCTGCTTGTCGAGATACTCGCGGCAGGCGGCCGCCTCGGCCGGCAGCGGCGCGCGGTTGTCGGGCGGGCGGCAACGGAGGATGTTGAGGATGTAGACATCCTGCCGCCGCATCTTCATGCCCTTGACGATGATGTCGTTAAGCAACTGGCCCGCCCGACCCACAAAAGGCTCCCCCTGCCGATCTTCGTCGGCCCCGGGTGCCTCGCCGCAGAAGACCAGCCGCGCGTAAGGATTGCCGATGCCGAAGACAGTCTGCGTGCGGGTGGCCGCCAACTCCTTGCAGCGGGTGCAGGCGGCCACTTTCTCAGCTACCGCCGCCAGGGCCGCGCTACGCGGGTCATCTTGGGCGGCCACCGCCGCCAGCACCGGGCACTGGGGATCACCAGCCGTCGGGGGTGACGCGAGCGACTTTCGAGACTGGCTGCGAGGTTCCACAGCGGCGGTAGCCGCTACGGCCGGTTCCGCGTCTTTATCTCTCCTCGCTGGCCGGAGCAAGCGGCTTACGCCCGCCCGTTGTAGATTCTCCAGTCGTTGGACCAGCGATCGCATACCCCGATTCCTATCAAGGAGCCCCGGCTCTCCTGCTGACGCGAAGCGCATCTGCCCGGACTTAACCATACCGAAGGATAGCGGCGAAAGGCCCTGATTGGAAGAGGTTGGCCGGAGGAAGCGGAAGTGACGCAGGCTTGGTGTTGGCAAACCTTGCCGGTTATGCCGACTATAACCGCCCGCGCAGGCCCTACCACCGACAAGAACCAACCCTTAACACACCCCTAATTGAATTCTCAGGGCCGGCTCTCCGAACTCTATTAGGGGTTTTCTCGTTCTGCCGGCTGCGCGGCAGATCGGGAAAATGCCAGGCATCGCGATTGCCGGGATTCTGCGGGTGCCGGTCAATTTCTGAGTTCGGCCGACCGGGAGAGATCGATATGCGCGAAAGGGTCTGTCGATGGTTGCCTGGAACACTATTGGCGCTGGCGATGTGGGGGACGACCATGGCGGCCCGAGGGCAAGAGGGGACGCAGGCGCCGCCCCCGGTGGCCGCGTCTGACCCTGCGGCCAGGCAGTCCGAGCCGGCAGTCGACCCGCAGCAGGCATTCGACGAGCTTCGTGCCCGATTCGACCGGCAGGAGGCGGAGATTCGCCGCCTTCAGGCCCAGGTGGCTGCCATGCAGCAGGGTCCGCCCGGGCCGCTGGTCGCCTCAGGCGGTCCCCCGGTGGCTGCTCCCGCCGGCGCAAGCTCGGCGGCGGCTCCGGCCGTGGTCGGCAGCGATATGCGGGCACAGGGCAGCTTCCAAAACGGCATGTATCTCTGGTTTACCACGCCCAACA
The DNA here is from genome assembly GCA_021784975.1 of Planctomycetota bacterium. GTDB lineage: Bacteria > Planctomycetota > Planctomycetia > Pirellulales > Thermoguttaceae > JAJYGU01. Next base: position 3,946 of record JAJYGU010000039.1, on the reverse strand, counting down.
AAGATTTCAGCATGCACCTTGGCGGCTGGGTGCAATGGGACAACGTCTGGTGGAACCAATCGCCCTTGTTGGCGACCCCGCCCCATGCGCGGATCCCGCCGCCCGGCGCGGCCTCCGGGGTTGCCGCCGACGGCATCGGTCCACTCGAGGACGGCGACTACTGGCGACGCATCCGCATCTCAGCGGAAGGCACCTTTTGGGAAGTCGGCGAGTACCGATTTATCGACGCCCTGGAAAACGACCAGTTCGACACAGTCGGCTTGGATGAATTCTGGATCGGGGTCACCCGCCTGCCGGTCATCGGCTCGATACGCATCGGGCACCTCAAGACCAACATGGGCTTGGAAGGCGACATGTCCGGTTCCAGCCGGGCCATGACCTTCATGGAACGCTCCAGCTATTCCCAGGCCATTGAACTGAACCAGAATTTCGTTACCGGCATCAGCCTTTTCAACACCCTGTTTGACCAGCGGGCGACCTGGACGGTGGATGCTTTTCGCCCCGATGACGGGGCTTCGGGAGATTTTTTCGGCAACGGCCAGTCCGGCATCCAGGTCCGACTGACCGGCCTGCCGTTGTATGAGGATGAAGGCCGGCACATGCTGCACCTGGGGCTCTCGGGCGGCTGGCGCAACGGGGCCAGCAATCTGGCCAACTCGCCGCTGAACGCCATCCAACTGCGGGCGCTACCCGAACTCCGCGACGACGACCCCGCCGGCGCCCAACTGCTCCCCAACGCCAACAGCAACCGCATGGTCGATACCGGCGTGATCACCTCCGACAACGAGTATCTGATGGGTATGGAAGCCTTGTACATCCGCGGGCCTTTTTCGGCGCAGGCCGAATACGGCTTCAACTGGGTCAACAACGCCACCGGCTTCCTGCTGGGTCCCACGTTTTACCCGCTTCCGTCGCCTCAAGACTACATGTTCCACGGCGGCTACCTGCAATTGGCCTACACGCTGACCGGCGAAAGCCGAGGCCCCGGCTACGACCGGGGCATCGGGGCCTTGGGCAGATACTACCTCGGCAGCCAGGGACCCTTCAACAATGCCTGGCTGACGCGCGATGCCGATGGCCACCTGATTTCGAACTGGGGCGCCTGGGAAATCGCCGCCCGCTACTCCTATGTGAATCTCAACGACGGCAGCGGGTCCAGCCGCATCCAGGGCGGCGCCATGGACGGCTTGAGCCTGGCGCTGAACTGGTATCTGAACAGCAACATGACCGTCATGATCGACTGGGTCTACAACGACCGCTACGACCTGCCGGCCGACAGCTTTGCCGGCTACACCAACGGCTTCGGCATCGAAGCACAGTTCCAGTTCTAAGTCCCGTTGGAACCGGGCAGGAGTGATCAGGCTATGGCTACCACACGGACGCTGGTTCTAACACTCGGCTTGGCTGCGGCTATGAGTACCGTAGCGTGGGGCGGCAGCCAGCCGGCGCGCGGCGGGCCTGGCAGTGTGGCCTACGCCGGTTCGGTGTGCCCGCAATGCGGCGCTCGCCTGGTTCCGGTTTGTCACGTCGGTTGGTCCACCAAGAAAGTCATCGAGTACCAGTATCGTGAGGTCTGCGAGGAAATCTGCGTGCCCGGCACAACGCCGATTTGCAAGCGGCGTACCGATTGCAATCTGCCCGGCCGGTGTACGGTCCACGAAATACGAAAGCTGGCGAAGTACCCGGTCACAAAGGAAGTGCCGGTCCGCCGCTATACGGTGGAATGGGTCTGCCCGAATTGTGGCCGAGCTGGAGGTGCCAAACCGCAGTCTGCGTCCACTGCGGCGCGATGAGCCAAGCGACGATTCTCCGACCGCATTGACAACCCCAACCGGGCACGGTATAAAAGTATAGTTGCATTGAGTTGAGGCGATGGGGTTCGCCCTTAAACGCCGCCGGGCTTGCCGGGCTTCGCGGATGATGACCCCTACCGACAAGGTTCTCCCTTGGCAGTAGGGTGTGTTTGTTAGACAACGCCCCTTGGGAGCACCTTGCTGCCGAGGGGTTTTTTGTTGCCAGCGGTTCCTGCCGGCAGGGAACGACTTTATCCGGAGGCTCGATCGATGCTGATGAATCACATCGCACCGATTCGGATGATTACCATTTCGCGACAGTTCGGGGCGGGAGGCCGTGAGCTTGCCGACCGGCTCGCACAGGCGCTGGGGTGGAAAGTGTGGGATCGAGACGTGCTAGGCGAGGTTGCCCGCGGTCTCCGCAGCCCCGAAGCCGAGCTTGCCCAAATGGATGACGCGGAAGTGGATCGGACGCTTTGGGGGCGGCTCCGCAACCAGCCAGCCCATCGGGCTTATCTGGCGATGCTCAAGGAGTACCTCGATCAGTTGGCCGAGGAGGGAGGGACCGTGGTGGTTGGGCGAGGGGCTTCGATCCTGCTGCGTTATCGGGCCGGCGGGCTGCACGTGCGCCTGGTGGCGCCTTTGGCGGTGCGAAGCCGGCGGGTGCAAGAGTCTGAACCCAAACTCGATTCAGCGGCGGCCCAGGCGAGGTGCCTCGAGCGGGACGAGGAGCGCTCGCGGTTCGTCAAGTATTTCTTCGGTGAGGACGTCGGCGATCCGCTGGCCTATCATGTTACCGTCAACACAGGGGCCCTGACGCCGGCGGCGACTGGCGAGACGCTGGTCCGGCTGGTCCATGGACAATCTCATCCTGGCGGCGTCTCGGCGCCCGAGCCGGAGTCGACGCGCCCGCAGCCACGGATTATCACCCTCAGCAGCCAGTTGGGTTCTCGGGAAACGGATTTGGGCCGGGAACTGGCCCGGCGAATGAACCTCACCTGTTGGGACCGTGAATCCTTCAGCCGGGAAGCGGAGATCGCCGCGGGGCCGGACGCCGACCTGGGAGAAGTCAATCCCAATGCCTTCGAGGCGTTCGGCGGTGCCGTTGGCCGGATCGCTGGCGGGGGCGATGCGATCCTGGTGGGAGGGGGCAGTTCGGCCTTCCTGAAAGACCATCCGACGGCGCTGCGGGTGAAGCTGATCGCGCCGGCCAGCGAGCGAATTCGGCGGGTTGGCGAGTACCGCTGGATTGATCCCCGATCAGCCGAACAGTCCATCGCCGAGAGCGACAAACGGCGCGGGCTTTTCTACGAACACTTTTTCGGCATCGACTGGGACGATCCGCTCAGTTTCGACCTGGTACTCAACACCGCCGCCTTGGGACCGCGGACCGTGCCATTGATCGCCGAAGCGGCCCGGCTGAAGTGGCAGGGCTCATCGAAAGTGGGGTATTATTATGTTGGGTGAAGTTCTTCAAGGCGAGGCTGGAAGACATGGCGGTCCAGGTGCGGCGGATCCTGGTCTGCGTCCAGTTCAACTCGTCGCAGCCGGCGACGGTCCGTTATGCCTGCGCGCTGGCCGAACGGTTTAATGCCGAGATCCACGTCCTCCATGTCTTGGAAGAGATGCCCGAGCCTGACGTGGCGGCACTCTCCCCCGACGAGTCAATTTGCGCTACGGAGGGGGAAGAGGCAATCCTGAATGGTGTAGTCCCCGCCGAGTTCGAAGAGAGACTAATCTGCCGCCGATCGGTGGGCTTTGGCGTCCCCTGGATGGCAATCGTGCGTTACGCGTGGGAACATGAGATCGACCTGATCGTTTTGGGGCCCTCGCACCGTTCCCGGCTCGGCCGTTGGTTTTTGGGGAGCTTGACTGACGAAGTGGTCCATCACGCCCCTTGCCCCGTTTTCGTGGCCGCCGCAGGTGAGCGAAGCTTTCCGTTGGCGTGACCCCCTACGTAGGCCGGTTCTGTGACCCGACCGGCATAAATCCCTGGTAGATCGGGTCGAGGACCGAATCTACGGTCAAGCTACCGCAACCGGAATAACGATTACAATCAATACAGCCCGTCCAGATTGCCGATTTACCTAATAATGGGCGATGAGGCCCGCCCCGTCTCCGGACGGAACTGCCTTCCAGGCTGATGGCTTCTA
>JAJYGU010000001.1 GCA_021784975.1 Planctomycetota bacterium | reverse complement strand
AGCGGGGTGTTGGCCGTGTTGTCGCGGCGGACGGTCACTTGGACGGCGTTCGGGTAAGGTTGGCCCGAGGACCAGGGCGTCAGCGGGGACGAGGGATCGGTTGGGTCTGCCACGTAGCCCACTACCACGTCGCTATTCAACAGGTTCAAGGCTAGGCCACCGGCGGTATTGGAAGAGCAGAAGGTTTGGGCCGTGCCCACTGCGCCGGCGACGCCGGAGTTGCTGTTGGCGTTTTGGCTGGGATTGCCGGAAGGTTGGGCAACCAGGATCTGCGAGGCGCCGGCCAGAGCCGCCGCGTCGGCCGCTTTTTGCAGTTCCTTTTGGGTCCATTGAATCTGGCTGAGGTTGACCACAAAGGCCAGCAGCATCAAGGCCGGTATCGCAAGAATCGCCGCCAGCACGGCGATTGCTCCTCGACGGCGCGAGCGTCTGGCGCGAGGACCTCGTGCATGGGCGATTGCCGGGCGTGCCCTACTCATGACGCATCACCTCGGTAGCGGACAAGGTTTTGGTGCCCACATAAACATTCAGGCTGCCCGGCAGCCAGGAGACATTGCTATAGGGAATGCTCACCGTGACGCTGATCGAATCACCCTGCTGGGCCGTATTCGCGTTGGCCACCGCGCCGTTGACTTTCACCACCACCGGATTGGCGTTGCTGATTCCCTGGGCGGCGAGATTGTTGGTCACGGCGGTCGCGACCGCGCTATTGTCGCAGCCGGGAAGAGTGCCCGTCCGACAGCCCACTTCAGCCGCGGCGTCCAAGATGTTGGCCACCATGATCGCCCGGCCGAACTCGATCATGGGCATAATGATGGCGAATAGGAAGACGGGCGCAACCAGGGCAAACTCAACTGCCGCTGCGCCGCGTCGCAAGTTGTGCCGGTGCGACATTCCTGCCCATCCTAGTTGCCATGTGTCGTCTCGAAGGCCGCCGCTCTCCTTCTTCCCCGTGAAAAGTCTAGCATATTGCGTGAGCCGACGACCTGGTGGATGGTCTGCCGGGCCGAAGGTCCCGAGCTGCCGCCAGGACCGCAGAGTCCCACGGAATGGGCCTTTCCAACCTCAAAACACAGGCTCAGATGGACCCGACCGATCACTGGCCGGCATCAACACTAAGTCGGCCGCAACGCCCAGAACACGGACAAGGTACTTTGGGAGGCCCACAAGAAGGTCGGGAATGGTAACAGTTTGGGCAACAATACCCCATCCCAGCTTGACTCCGCGGTTAGAGCAAGCGACGTAAACCCCGATGCCGAATCGAATTGTGAAGATAGGCTCGGTAGGAGTCGAACCTACGACCAAGGGATTATGAGTCCCCTGCTCTAACCACTGAGCTACGAGCCCGATTGCCGTCCGGCTTCCGCTGCGCCTCGGTCCGCCGGCATCCGGGCAGACCAGCTCCCCCGGGTCAGCGGCCGCAGCTACCGGCTATCTCCCCGCGGGCCTGTACGGAATTTTGTGTCAAACAGTGCGCAGAAGGGGACAGTCCCATTTTTGTGGCCTCCTGCCACAAAAATCGGGACAGTCCCCTCCCCGCGACTGTCGGGCATTCTAGCAGCCGAAACGGCTGGTTTCCAGGCTCCGGCTTGGCCGCCAGGCCACGCAAGACCGAATCTCTTGCCCCAACAACAGCCAGGCGTCCGTTTCGGGGTAACCGTTCACAGGCCGGGGACTGGCTCATTTTTCGGTCCTTCGAGGGCTGAAAAATGTGCCTGTCCCCATCGGGGCCGAAGGGGACAGTCCCATTTTTTGCGGCGACCGCGCGGCCGCGACCAACCTTCGGTCGGTGCCCTGCCCGCCACCAAAACCGGGACCGTCCCCGTCGGTCTTTGCAAAACGGACGCATGTTCTGAAAACCCAGCGCATGCAAGCCTGCTCAAAACACATCGGCAATAAAGTGGTGGCCCTCGTAGAATCGCATGCCCGTGTGACGCTCACCGCAGAAGAACGGCGTGATCTGATGCTCTTGGATCGCGGGGTCTTGTTGGTGCTTGGGATAGAAGTTCTGCCACTGCTTGTTGTACACCGGAATCCGCATCTCCGGCGGATAGCGGTAGTACATGCTCTCACTGCTGCGATAGTAGTCGTTCCCCCAGAAGTTCTGTGGATAATACACGTAAGGATAGTGGTACAAGCGGTTCCAGTCTTGGGTGCTATAGGTGTTTCCCCACTGGCGGCCGTAGGCCTGCTGCGCCCTTGCGTCCTTGGCGGCAAAGGCCACCAACATGGCGGCTGCGCAACACAGCGCGAAGATCATCCGGCGGACCATAGATTCCCCCTTTTGAAAACGCGGGATATTGACGCCGAGCCAGGCACATGCGTGCCGGCAAGCTAGGTCGGCTACTGGGTCTATCGGCAGCCGCCACAACCCGCATTGAAAGAATATCCGGCACGGCCGGCACAACCGGCAAGACTAAAACCGACCGGGAGAAGATGGGGATGCGCGGCAAGAAATGCGGGCGAGACGGTGAAGCCCGATGCCGTGAATGGTCGGGTCTTGGCGGAAGAGAGCGGTCAATCGTCGAGGGCCCGCGAGGCCTCGCCGGCTTGACCCCGCGATTCGAGGTAGGCGGCCAACATGATCTGGGCGGCCAGCATGTCGCGGCGTTTCTTGCGACGCTTTCTGGTCAACTCGGCTCCTCGCAGAAGCTCTTCCGCCTCCAGGCTGGTAAAGCGTTCGTCAAAGAACTCCACCGGCACGCCGGTGGCCTCAGCCAACCCTTGGCCAAACCGCCGTGCCTCGATCGATTTTTCGCTCTCCCGGCCGTCGAGATGGAGGGGCAACCCCACCACAAACCGCGTGATCTCCTCGCGGACCACCAGGCGCCGGAAATGCTCGGCATCCTGGGCAGTGTCGCGACGGGTATAATTCTCAAAGGGACTGGCGAGCGTGCCTTGCGGATCGGTAATCGCCACGCCGATCCGCACGGTGCCGAAATCAATGCCGGCAATGCGGCCGGAGGCACGGCTCGCGGTAGCAGGAGAGTTCATCGGTTCTTCTCACTTACAGGTGCGGCAGGCAGTCACCGAAACACTTAACCTGCTGCCAAGACTCTCCTTCCCACGAATGGTTTTGAACTCTATACTACATGCGATGGGCTGCCCTGGCTGTACCTCGCTCGGGTGGTCGGCGAGCCCAACCTTACGGAAACGTTGCGAATATGACTGAGCCAAACGCTCCAAACCATTGGGACGAATTAGTTTCCACATTGGGGGTCGAGCCACGAGCCGAAGAACCAGCCCGCCCAGCGGCGGCTAGCGCACCGGCGCCTGAAATGATCCCCGCCAAGAAGGCGCCCTCTCAAGCATCGCCGCGTCGGCGGCCGACGGCCGCCAAGAGACCGAATTGGGACTTGCTGGCCAATGAACTGGGGGTGGCTCCGACGCCCGTCTCCCCGCCAACTGCCTCGCCGGCTGCCGGCGCTGCCCCGCCGGCCTTGGAATCGGCGCCTTTCGAAGCGGTTGCCCGAGAGCCGCAGGAGATTCCTTCCGAAGCGCGTCCCCTCGGCAAGGAGCCGCCGCGCGGCATCGCCGAGGAGTCGCCAAACTTCTTTGACGAACGCTTCGATTTCAGCGAGCCGTTCGACGTTCTGGAACCGGGCGAGGCCGCCCCGCCGTCGACCGCGCCGAAGGAGCCGGGCGAGTCGATGGCAGAGGCAGGTCGAAGCGAAGAAGGCCGGACCCGACGGCGGCGACGGCGACGACGCAGCCGAGAGTCGGAGCCGCGGCAGCCGCGACCGTCAGCGGCGCCAGCTCCGGGCGAATCGGCGGAGTTGGCGGGGCCTGCCGAGTCTGGCGCCGACCTCCTGGCGGTGACCGAGGAGTTCGAGTCGGCCGCCCGCGGTGAATCCGCTGATGAGGAAGACGAAAAGGCCGAACGCAGGGGAAAGCGCCATCGGCCCCATCGCAGACGGCGCGATCGCGATATCGAAGGTGAAGCGAGTGCCCACGGCCAGTTTGCCGAACACGGTGCCGAGGCAGCCACCGACTCCGGCGAGGAAGACGAGGGCGCCGAGGACTTCGAGTCGGGGGAGCACGAGGACGAAGAAGGCGAGGAAGGGCGCATGGCCCGCATCGGTTTCCGCAAGATTCCCGCCTGGGAGGAGGTGGTCGGCATGCTGATCACCAAGAACCTGGAATCGCGGGCGAAGCGCCCCAACGGCGGACCGCGGGGCCGCGGCGGACCGCGCAACCACCGCGGCGGCGGACGCCGCTAATCGCGGATCATGACCAGAGTTGATACGGCCTCCACCGCAGCCGGCCGGTTGTTGGAGTTGGTCGGCTGTCTGGACCGGCAGGAAGACTTCGCCGAGGTCGTCGAGAGTCTGAAAGCGGGCCACGCCGCCACGGTCGACGGAGTCTGGGGTTCCTCCTGCGCGCTGCTGGCCGCCGCGCTGGCCGAAGAGACGCCGGGCGTGCTGGTGGTGGTCTCACCGCAAAGCGAAGACGCCGACGGGCTGCGGGACGACTTATCGCTTTTCACCGAGATTGAAGCCGAGCGATTTCCGGCCTGGGAGTCGCTACCCAGCGATCAGCAGCTCCACGACACCGTCTTCGGCGATCGGCTGCGGATTCTGAAGGAGTTGCCAGGACCGCGACCGCCGAAACTGCTGGTGGCCAGCATTCAGAGCCTAGTGCAGCCGGTGCCGGACCGCGAGGTCCTTCAGCGTCTGACCCGCACCTTGCGGGTGGGCGGCGCGGTGGCTGTCGAAGAGCTTGCCCGCTGGTTGGTCGAAAACGGTTTTTGCAACACGCCGGCGGTGGAGCTGCCGGGCGAGTTTTCCGTTCGCGGCGGGATCGTCGACCTCTTTGCCCCCGACTGGGAGGGGCCGGTCCGCGTCGAGCTGTTTGACGACGTGATCGAGTCGATCCGCCGCTTCGAGGTTTCGGACCAACGCAGCCTGGCCACCCTCGAGTCGGTGGACGTGACGATCTTGGGCCCGGCCATCGGCGGCCGCTCGCACCTGGCCGACTACCTGCCACCGCAGAGCTGGTTTCTGTTGGTCGAGCCGATGGAACTGGAGTTGCAGGGGCGGCACTACCTGGAGCGGCTCGACCACCCGCCGGATTTTCACACCGTCTCGGACGCTTTGCGCGAAGTGTACCGTTTTCCCTCGGTGGCGGCTTGGGCGGTGGCGGCGGCCTCATTGGAGACCACCTGCCGCCTGAAGATCGAGTCGGTCGAACGGTTTAGCGGCGACATCAACAAGGTGCGCCACGAGTTGGACGAGGCCGGGGCCGGTCAGCAGGTCTTTCTGGTGTGCCAGACCGAGGCCGAGGTCCGCCGCCTGGGCGAGGTTTTTCAAAACATCGACGCCGCCCAGCAAGGACGGCTGCACTTCGTGGTCGGCGGGCTGCAGAACGGCTTCCGCCTGGTGGCGGAGCGGATCGTGCTGGTCAGCAGCGGCGAGTTGTTTCGCCGGGCCGACCTGCGGCGGCCCGCCCATCGCCGCCTTTCCCGCGTGATCGACAGTTTTCTCGAGCTGCGCGAAGGCGATCTGGTGGTGCACGTCGGGCACGGCATTGCCCGCTACCGCGGCTTGCGGCTGTTGGAAAAAGGCGGCCAGGTGGAGGAGCACCTGGAGCTGGAGTTCCAAGGAAAGACCAAACTCTACGTGCCGGCCGCCAAGATCGGGCTGGTGCAGAAATATGTCGGCGGCAGCAAGAGCCGGCCCAGCCTGGCCCGGCTCGGCGGGCGGATGTGGGGCCGGCAGAGGCAGCAGGCGGAAGAGGCGGTCACCGATCTGGCGGCCGACATGCTGGAACTGCAGGCTGCCCGCTCGGCCCGGCCCGGCATCATCTTCCCCAGCGATACCGAGTGGCAACGGGAGTTCGACGCCTCGTTTCCCTACCACGAAACCGGCGACCAGTTGACCACCATCGACTCGATCAAGCGCGACATGTCGCAACCGCGGCCGATGGACCGCCTGCTGTGCGGCGACGTGGGCTACGGCAAGACGGAGGTAGCCATGCGGGCCGCCTTCAAAGCGGTCGACGCCGGTTACCAGGTGGCGGTGCTGGTGCCCACCACCATTCTCTGCGAGCAGCACCTGCGGACCTTCACCGCGCGGATGGCGGAGTTCCCCTTCAGCATCGCCGCCCTTTCGCGTTTCGCCACCCGCCGGCAGCAGTCGGAGACTATTGCCCGGCTCGAAGACGGCTCGGTCGATATTGTGATTGGCACCCATCGGCTGGCGCAGTCCGACGTGCGGTTCCACAACCTGGGTTTGGTGATCATCGACGAGGAGCAGCGGTTCGGGGTGGAGGTGAAAGAGCGGCTGAAGGCCCTGCGGCAGACGGTCGACGTCTTGACCATGACCGCCACCCCAATCCCGCGAAGTCTGCACATGGGGCTGCTCGGACTGCGCGACATCTCCAACCTGGAAACGCCGCCCGAAGATCGGCTGGCGGTGGAGACCCGCGTAGCCCGTTTCGATCCCGAGCTGATCCGGCACGCGGTGTTGCGCGAGCTGAACCGCGCCGGGCAGATCTTCTTCGTCCATAACCGCGTCGAGGATATCGAGATCGTGGCCCGGCGGCTCCGCCAGTTCGTGCCCGAAGCCAATCTGGCCATCGCCCACGGCCAAATGCCCGAAGACGAGTTGGAGCAGGTGATGTTGAAGTTTATCGACCGCCGCTACGACCTGCTGCTGGCGACCACCATCATCGAGAGCGGGCTGGACATCCCCAACGCCAACACGATCTTTGTGGACGAGGCCGACCGCTACGGGCTGGCCGACTTGCACCAGCTCCGCGGCCGGGTGGGCCGCTACAAGTATCGCGCCTATTGCTACCTGGTGGTCGATCCCAATAAGAGCCTTTCGCCCAGCGCCGCCAAGCGGCTGCGGGCGATCGAGGAATTCAGCGACATGGGGGCCGGCTTTGCCATCGCCATGCGCGACCTGGAAATCCGCGGGGCGGGCAACATCTTGGGCACGCAACAGAGCGGCCACATCGCCGCCGTGGGCTACGAGCTCTATTGCGACCTGCTGGAAGAGGCGGTGCGGCGGCTGAAGCAACTGCCGCCGAAGACCTCGATCGAGGTCGACGTGGACCTGCCCGGCCAAGGCTATCTGCCGCGGTCCTACGTGCCCGACATGCGGCTGAAGATCGATCTCTACCGCCGGCTGGCGCGGGTATCGAGCCACGGTGAACTGGACGACCTGGCGGCGGAGCTGGCGGATCGCTTTGGCCCGCCTCCGCCTCCCGTGTGCCACATGCTCTCGTTGGCCGAGATTCGCCTTGCCGCCCATCGCTGGCAAATCAACACGATCCACCTTGAGGATCGATACGCGGTGTTCGGCTATACGTCCGGCCCGCGGATTCGTCAATTGGCGGCCGCCGGCGAAGGCCGCTTGCGGGTGGTGGACGACCAGAGCGCCTATCTGCCCCTGGAAGCCGAAATCGGCCAGCCGCAGGCGGTGATCGAGGAGATAAAATCCCTGTTGCAGCGGCCCTGAGGCCATGCGTATAATCCCCGCCCATGATAGCCGGTTCTATGCGCCTGGCGGGGACTATTTTGACTTTTGTGGCGGGCAGGGCGCCGACCGAAAGTTGGTCGCGGCAGCGTGGTCGCCACAAAAACGGGACGGTCCCCGTCTGGGCACTGACGGGTCTATGGGTCGGTTTGGTGTTAGCCGCCTTAGCGGCGGCGCCATGCAGGGCCGACGACGGAACCTCCGGCAGCCCGATCATCCAGCCCATGCCGCCGAGTGCCGCCCCGTCCAATTATTGGTCCATGCCGATTGTGCCCAATCCGCCGGTGCGGCCGGGTCAAGGGAGTCGGCCGGCCTCGTGGCCGGGGGGACCGCCGGTCGATACCTCCTGGGGCTCGCGATCCAATCAGCCGGTGCCGGGGGTGGCCCTGCAGCCGTGCGACGGGGCCCAGATTGTCGCCCGTGTCGGCTCGGAGGCGATCCTCAAAAGCGACATGATGGACGAGATCCGCGACATGGTTCAAAAACTGGTCGCCAAGAACAAGGACTCCCTTCGGCCGCAGGAGGTGGATGCCTTTCGTAGTCACACCATGCAACTGGCCGCGCAAAGTCCGGCCGCCCTGCGGCAGGCCTTGCGGACCTGCGTCCAACGCAAGCTGATCTGCCAAGATGCCAAGAACGCCATCCCCGCCGAAAGCTGGACGAAAGTCGAGGATGAGCTGCGCAAGGACATTGAAAACACCCAGGTCGACGTGCTCATGAAGCGGGCCAACGTGTCCAGCCGGGCCGAGCTCGAGAAGAAGCTGCGGGCCGAGGGCAGCTCGCTCGAACGCGAGAAACGGTTCATCATGGAGCAGATTCTCGCCAGCGAATGGATTCGGCAACAGGTGAAACGCGACGACGCCACCCCCAGCGAGCTGGAGATGCTCAGCTACTATCGGAGCCATCGAGACGAGTTTACCAGCCCGGCGCGGGCACAGTATGAAGAATTGATGGTCCGCTATCCCGACGGCAAGTACCCCACCGAGGAAGCGGCCCGTGCAGCCATCGCTCAGTTGGGCAACCGCGTCCTGAGCGGCGTGCCCTTCGCCCAGGTCGCCCGCGAAGGTTCCGACGGTGCCACCGCCCCGGACGGCGGCCAACGGCCCTGGACCCACAAGGGGGCCTTGGCGTGCCAGGCCGTGGACCAGGCCCTGTTCAACCTGCCGTTGGGCCAGCTCAGTCCGATCCTGGAAAGCCCGCGAGGGTTCTATATCATCCGCGTGACCCGTCGCGAGGACGCGCAGGTCAAGGCCTACCGCGACGCGCAGGTGGACATCAAGGACAAAATCGCCAAGCAGCGTTCCGACAAGCAGTTGAAGGACTACCTGGACAAATTGGAGGCCAAGACGCCGACTTGGACGATCTTCGACAGCGCGGAAGTTGCCCGCCGCCCGGGCGCGACGACCTACTAGCTCGTCCATAAATAGTCGGGGCTAGCGCCGCCAGGCCCGGGGCCTCTTGCCATATTCTGTCGGCCGTCGTATGCTAGCGGCTGGTCTGTAATAAGGAGCCGCCTTCGGTCTGGGAATGGATTCGTGACCGCCCAGGTTGTTCAATCTGACTCGGCCATTTCAGCGTCTTGCGCCGGCGACGAGCCGGCCTTTCGGACCGCCGCCGGCATCCCCGTCGTCTTCCAATCGCTGCCGCCACCCGAGGGGCTCGCGACCGGCAATCCGGCCTTGCTGCGGCTGCATCTGGAATATTGGCAGCTCCATCTGCTGCGGGATTTCGACCAATTGCTCTGCCTGGAAGGGCTCAGCGGCGTCGAACACTTGCCGCACCAGATCGAGACCGTCCGCAAGGTGCTGCGGCGTTTTCGCGGGCGGGTGCTGCTGGCCGACGAGGTGGGGCTGGGCAAGACGATCGAGGCCTGCCTCTTGCTGCGAGAGTATCTGCTGCGGGGATTGGCCCGGCGAGTGCTGATCCTGGTGCCGACGCCGCTGGTCTCGCAATGGCGCGAGGAGCTGGCCTCGAAGTTCCACCTGGAGTTCTCCACCCCGCCGCGCACCGGGGCGGCCGACCGCCTGCACTTTTGGCAGAATACGGACCGCGTGCTGGTGTCGATGGCCTTCGCCAAGAGCCGCAAGCGGGCCGAGCTGGTAACCGAAGTGCCCTGGGACCTGGTGATCGTCGACGAGGCCCATCACTGCAAGAATCGGGCCACACAGAACTGGCGGCTGGTCAACGCCCTAAAGCGGCGGCACCTGTTTCTGCTCAGCGCCACCCCGGTGCAAAACAACCTGCTGGAGCTCTACAACCTGCTCACCCTGCTGGAGCCCGGCCACCTGAAGACCGAGACCGATTTCAAGCGGCAATACGTGCGCCGCGGCAATCCACGCGACCCCCGCAATCGCGAGCGGCTGCGGTCGTTGTTGGGCGAGGTCATGGTCCGCAACACGCGGAGCCTGGTGCAGATGGACTTGCCGGCCCGCTACGCCCAGACAATCCTGGCGGAGCCCCAGGGCGAGGAGGCCGCTTTGTATGAGATGTTGAACGGATACTTGCGGCGGCGACGCGCCCCTTTGGACGCCATCGGCGGCAAACGCCTGATCGGCGACGAGGGCGAGGAGACGGTGGTGGTATCGGCCGTAGAAGACGATACCCTGCCGATCACAAGAGAAGCAGCACCGGCAGGCGCCGGGCTGCCGCCGCTGGGACGTCGGCAGCTCAGCACCCTGTTGCTGGCGGCCGGCAGCCATGCCGGCGCGCTGGCCCAATCGTTGGAGAACATCGCCGGAGACGATCCGGCCGCCGCGCCTCTGCTCGAGCAGGCCCGGCGAGTCGGTCGCACCGCCAAGGACGAGCGGTTCCTCGAACTGCTGCGGCAGAGCCGCGGCCAGAAGATGTTGGTCTTCGCTACTTTTCGCCGCACGCTGGAGCATCTTCAGCAATTGATGACCAGGGAAGGCGTTCCCTTTGCCACCTATTCCGGGGCCGAATCGGAGGGCGAAAAGGACGCCGCCGTGGCCGCCTTCCGCGAACAGTTGCCGGTGATGCTTTGTTCAGAGTCGGGCGGCGAGGGCCGCAACCTGCAATTCGCCAACACGCTGGTCAACTTCGACCTGCCCTGGAACCCCATGCGGATCGAGCAGCGGGTGGGCCGCATCCACCGCATCGGCCAGACCCGCGACGTGTTCATCTTCAACCTCTGCACCGCTGGCTCGCTGGAAGCCCGCATCCTCGCCTTGCTGGACGAGAAGATCCGCATGTTCGAATTGGTGGTCGGCGAGGTGGGCTCGATCCTGGGCAACCTGCAAGGCGGCGAGGAGTTCGAGACGCTGGTGCTCGATCTCTGGCTCCGCTCCCACGACGATCGCGACTTGCAGCAGTCGTTCGATAGCCTGGGCCAGTCGCTCTTGGACGCCCAAGAGGACTATCTCCGTACCAAGCAGCTTGACGAGGCCCTGTTCGGCGAGGAGTTTCAATGACCGCTGCCGTCCAGGATCGCTTGCACTCGCTGGCCACCACGCTCTTGGAGCACCGCGGAGCCCTGGTCGACTGGCCGGCGGCCGATCGGCCGGGCACGGTGATGCTGCCGCCGGAAGTGGCCGTCGCCGCGGGCGCCGCCAACGAAGTGGTTTCACTGGCCTGCGAGCCGAGCGAGGGCGGACTTACCGTCAACCTGGCGGGCGACTTTTTGGAATGGTCCGGCCGGCTGCTGGCCGGCGTGCCCAGCGTGGGCGCTTTTCGCGTCCGCGATTTGTACCTGAAACGCACGGAGGTGGAGGAACGCATCCGCCGGACGTTCGGTTGGCTCAACGCGAAGGTCCAATTCCGCGAGGCTCGCGAAACGACGGTCGAATATCACACCTGGCGGTTCCACGCCGCCCTCAACTCCGAAGATCGCTGGGAGACGTGCTTTGCCGTTTCGCTCAACGCGGTTTCGGGGGTGGAAGTCGAGCTGCCCGACCCGCTGGGATTATGGGAGCTGCAACCCCAGTCCGCCCCCCGCGCCAAGGCGGCCACCAGCTATCCGCGTGCGACGGACATGGCCCGCCGGCGTGTGTTGCGATTGTCGGCCGCCTTCTTGGATCGGATGGATGCCCGGTTAGGGCGCGACCGCAAGCGGCTTCATGACTACTACCACGCCTTGCTGCGCGAGTCGGAGAAGAAGAAAGCCCGCGGCCATGCCCCGCCCGATCCCGAAAAGCTGGAGGCCACCCGGCGGGCGGTCAGTCTGGAATTGCGCCGCAAGCTGGCGGAGTTGGACGAGCGTTACGCCATTGCCGCCGCCCTCCGTCCCGTCGTGCTCATTCGCACGGAAGTGCCGGTGCTGGCGGTCGATCTTTCGGTCTACCGCAAGCAGGCGCATCGGAAACACACGGTCTACTGGAACCCGCTCATAAAACAGTTCGAGCCGCTTTGCTGCAGCCGTTGCGGCCAGGGCGCGTTTGCGGCCGCCTTCAGCAATGAGACGGTAGAGCCCATCTGCCAAAAGTGCATTCAACATGATCAAGAAGGCAAAGGCCGCCAAGTGTAAGGCGGATTGCGCGGAGGCCAAGAGGTTATAAAGCCGCGGAAGAGACACGGATTGAACGCGGAGACTGGGCGTCAACTGGCTGCTCGGGTTCCAAGTCAACTGCCCTGTTTGTCCGTGTTTCGTCCGTGTTCAATCGGTGGCTACTTTGACTGGGATGCGATTTGCGGACGGCGACTGAAATCGTGGTGTCCCAAGCCTTCGCCTAGAGTCCAGGCAATCCGGTGCGCGTCGACAGTCGAATTGTCGACGGCTTTGGCGAAATCCGCGCAATGCCCTCGTGTTTATCGCGTTGTTCCCGGTCCGGAGGATCGTAAAATCGAAACCGCTTCTTGATCGAATCGCTCGACTGAGGCATTCGTAAAGCGTCGCACCGCGCCATCCGACCGATCCGCCATGAATTATTCTTGCGCCCTCTTGACTGGAAGTACGTTTGTACGCTAAGATATGCGTACACATGTACGCAAGCAAGAGCGGCGGAAGTTGCCGCGGCGTCACGAGGCGGCGACCGGTGCGGAGTGTGCGATTGGACCGCGCTTGCCTCGGTGGAGAGAATCAGGCCGCCCCAAAAAAGGGAGGACCAGGCGCGATGGGCGAACGACCGCCCCTGTCCAAAGCCGAAATGGAGGTCGCCTGCATTGTGTGGCGGCTGGGCGAGGCCGCCGTCGGTGAGGTGTTCGAGGCCTTTCCTGTCCCGCGCCGGCCGGATTACGCCGCCGTGCAGACCTATCTCCGCCGTTTGGAAGCCAAGGGCTACCTGCGGACCCGCCGCCGCGGGCGGGCGAAAATCTACGGCCCCGCCGTCCGCCCCAGCCAGGTCGTCCGCGAGACGGTCGAGGATTTCGTCAACCGCCTGTTCGGCGGGCAGGCGATGCTCCTCTTCCAGCACCTGATCGAAGAGCGGGGGATCAGCGACCAGGAAGTCCGCCAGTTGCGCCGGATGCTCCGGCGATGGGAGGACCAAAGCGATGAGACCGCCGAGCGATGATCTTCTGCTGTTGGCGTGGAGCGAGGTCTGGCAGCTTACCGTCTTGATTGTGGCGGTTGCCGCCGCCTCGCGCCTGGTCGCGCGCCGTCGCCCGCACCTGGCCTACGCCCTGTGGCTGCTGGTATTGTTGAAATGCCTCACGCCTCCCGTGTGGAGCAGCCCGACGGGCATTTTCAGTTGGATCGAGACGCGGCTTGCGGAAGAATCTCCGGCCTCGGCGCCAACCGCGGAAAGCACGGCAGTCGCATCCTCCACTGCCGAACCATCCCGTGAGCCTGCCACAGTGACGACGGAAGCTCTCCTCCCGCACCTGGCAACAGCCGCCGTCTCACAAGTACGGCATGGTCGGGAGACCGTGCCGCGACGAGACGTGGCACAACAGAGCGAGACCGGGCCTCAGCCGATGACCCCGAATACGCCGCGCGAAGCCAAGGCATCACGTGGGACGGCTCTCCAGAGCCGTCCCGGACGGGTCGGGAGACCCGTCCCACTGCGATCCTACCTCGCGGGCGCAGTGCGCGACTTCGGCAAAGGTGCCTGGCCGGCTGTGCTCGTCGCGGTCTGGGCGGCGGGGGCGATTCTCTTGGGAGGCGTTGGGCTGGGACGTGCAATCGCATTTGGACGTCGGCAACGTCGGAGTGCGCTGGCGGCCGACCCGCAACTGGTTTTGGCGGTCAACAGCCTGGCGCGGCGGGTCGGCGTGTGGCGAAAGGTGCGGCTGGCAATCGCCTCGGAGCAGATCGGGCCTATGGCCTACGGGGCGCTGAGGCCGACCCTCTTGTTGCCTCTCGCCGCCCTTCAGGGCAAGACGGCCGGGCAACTGGAGCCGATCCTCGCGCACGAATTGGTCCATATCCGCCGCGGCGACACGGTGGTCGGCCTGTTGCAGTTCCTCGCGCAGTCGCTTTGGTGGTTTCATCCCTTGGTGTGGTGGGCCAATCGCCGGACGTGCTGGGAGCGGGAGCGGTGCTGCGACGAGGAGGTCGTGGCCCGTCTCGGCTGCCGGCCGGCCGACTATGCCCGCTCGCTGGTGGACGTGATCGAATTGAGACAAGAACTTCGTCCCGTGTCCTTCTTCGCGACGATGGGCCGTGGGCAAATCGTCGCCCAACGATTGGAGGAGATCATGAACCGCGTCGGAAAGAGCCATCGTCGCACACCGGTTTGGTGTTGGGCCGTGGTCGCGTCCGTGGCCGTGGTGGTGCTCCCGGGTGCCCGGCCGAGCGTCTCGGCCCCCGTGGGAAAAGGGGAAAGCGGAACCGTGTCCGTCGCCTCTGCCGGGACTGTGGCACGGTCCGGAGACCGTCCTACAACCGAGATTGCCGCCGCGCCGGCCGCGGACAAGCGGACAACGGCTTCCGCGAAGAATTCGAAAGACGGATCGCAGCCGTTGACCGTTACCCAGCCGGCCCGTATCGAGGCCTTCGAGACGACGAATGTGTACTCCCAGGCGCGCGGATTTGTGGCCAAGGTCTTTGCGGACGTCGGCGATCGCGTCAAGAAAGGCCAGTTGCTCGCGAAACTGTCCAGCCCCGACCTGGAGGCCGAGGTGAGGATGAAGGCGGCAATCGTGCAACAGGCCAAGGCGGAGGTCGAAGGGGCCGCAGCAGCGGTCCCAGCGGCCGAGGCAGCGGTGGCGACCGCCCAGGCCAGGATTACCGAAAGTCAGGCCGGAGTCGTACGCTACGAGGCGGAGGTCGCACGCTGGCAGGCGCAACTCGCACGGCTCGAAAAAATGGCCGCCGAGCACACGGTGGACGAGCAGGCGAGGGACGAGACGCGGGACCAACTGAAGGCAGCCGAGGCGGGGCGCGCAGAGGCCCGCGCCAAGCTGGAATCGTCCAAGGCCGCGATTGCGGAAGGCCAGGCCGGGCTAACCAAGGCCAAGGCGAACCTAGCGGCGGCTTGCGCCCGGGTGCATGTGGCCACGACAGACCTGACCCGTCAGAAAATCCTCCTCGATAAAACGCAGATCTGCGCGCCGTACGACGGCTTGGTCGCAAGGCGAAACGTCAATACGGGCGATTACGTCACTGCTTTCACGGGGACCGGCGTCCCGCTCTTGGTCGTTATGCGGGCCGACATCCTCCGTGTTCTGGTTCCAATACCCGAGGCCTATGCGCTCCGCGTGGGCGTGGGAGCCAAGGCAGTGGTCCGCGTTCCGGCGGTCCCGGCCGTGTTCCAAGGGACGGTGACGCGAACCGCCGGCGTCCTGGACCGCAAGACAAATTCGATGCAGGCCGAGATCGACCTGTCCAACACCCAGGGCAAATTGTGGCCTGGCATGTACGCCGAGGCCACTGTCACCGTGGAACATCCGCGGTAGTTCCGCCGCCGCGGACTTGGGTCACGGAACGCCGCGGAGGGCGTTCCCCACAGGCTTCCGGCCGAAGCAGAGGGTTAACGGCGTACCCTGCCACGTCTATCTTGTCCAGTTCTCGACCTTGAGTCCCGGGACTCGCCGGAACTCGGACTCGTTGTTGGTGACCAGGCGACATTCTACCGAGAGGGCGTGGCCGGCGATAAGCATGTCCAGAGCACCAAGCGGGGTGCCCTGCCTCTCCAAGTCCGCTCGGAGATCCCCATATCGGCGAGCCGCCAGATCGTCATAGGAGAGGATTTCCAACGGTGCCAGAAACTCGGCCAGGGCTAGTTTGTTTTGTTCAGGCCTCAGGCTCTTCGCCGCCCCATATTCAAGCTCGCTGAGGGTGATCGACGAGATACCGACGTCGGATAACGGCTTGCGCTGCAGCCGTCGGAGGACCTGCTGCG
>JAJYGU010000455.1 GCA_021784975.1 Planctomycetota bacterium | reverse complement strand
ATAATAGTTCCGGAACAAAACGGGGACTGGCTCCGAGCCGAACACTGACAACTCCGCCGAAACGGGTGGCCGCGAGGTGCCTGTCCCCGTTTTGGCCCAAACCAACGAAGGGAAAATCATGCGTAGCAAGTTGTTGGACGTGGCCGAACAGGGCAGTGTGAAGGCCGAAGTGCCCGCCTTCGAGGTGGGCGATACGGTGGACGTGCACTGCCGCATTCTGGAAGGCGAAAAAGAGCGCATTCAGATCTTCAACGGATTGGTGATCGCCCGGGCGGGCTCCGGCTCGCGGGCCACCTTCACCGTGCGGCGGATCGTGCAAGGCGAAGGAGTGGAACGCAAGTTCCCCTTGCACTCGCCGCGGATCGCGGCCATCGAAGTGAAACGCTCCGGCGTCACCCGCCGCGCCAAGCTCTACTATCTCCGCGAGCGGACCGGCAAGGCCGTCCGCCTGAAAGAGAAGTCGCGGTAGCGGCGCGGCCGCCCTGGATGTCGGCCGCGGACGTTTATGTATTTCGCGGGCGAGAGCGATCGTAACCCGATAACCCGAAGCGTAAGCGAGGCACGCAAGCTACTGTCTCGCTTGCGCTTCGGGTTACAATAGTCTTCGCGGCGAATCTTCCGTTTTCGCTCGTGAACGATATAATCGCCGACGGGCACGTCGGCCAAAGCATGAACTCGCGCACCGTCCGATGGATGCCCCGCGGCGACTCTTTGACCGATGGCTCCGGCGGCTCTTCCCGGCCAAGACCCTCGGCCAGCGGGGCGAGGCGGCGGCGGCCCGATATCTGAAACGCCGCGGCTACAAGATTCTTGCCCGCGGCGACCGGCTCGATCCCGGCGAACTGGATCTGGTGGCGGCCGACCGGGAGACGATCGTCTTCGTCGAGGTCAAGACACGGCAGTCCCAGGATGCCGGCCATCCGGCCGAGGCCGTGGACGCCGCCAAGCAACGCCGCCTGACCCGGCTGGCAGTCACCTATCTGAAGCGCCACCGCCTGTTGGAACGCCCCGCCCGCTTCGACGTGATCGCCATCACCTGGCCGGCGGGCAAGTGGTTCCCCACCATCGAACACTTCCAAAATGCCTTCGACGCGGTGGGCGAGTGGGAGTTCTATTCATAACGTTCGGTCCCCTCTCCCTCCGGGAGAGGTCCAGGGTGAGGGTGTGGCTGAGCGGCATCTCTACTGCGTCATCAACGAAAATAAAACGACTTGAATGGAGTGGAGCTGCTTCCGGCTCGATCATGCAAGAAATGGAAAGAGGCGAGCAATCTTGAAGTTCTCGGCAGGCTCGGATGCTGCTAGCCGGAGGCACGCCGAGGCAGTATTCGGCGGTACTGTATCTGCTGGGCGGGCTCCCTTGGGCAGTGTAGAATAGTAAGGTCAGGGTTAGCCTTCCGGGACCGCATTATGAGCGCCGCAGCCGTCCATCTCGATCGTCTGCTAGAACCGCTTGCCGATTGTCTCTCCCCGGAGGTCGCCGCCAAGATTGCCGACTTGCAGGTTGATGAAGCCATGCAGGCGCGGATTAGCTTTCTGGCCGAACGGGCCAACGAGGGCCTGCTGACCAATGATGAGCGCGAGGAGTATACGGGCTATTTGCACGCCATCGACGTGATTACCGTCTTGCAGGCCAAGGCCCGCTCCCAACTCCGCAGACAATCGTGATCGACAACAGCCTGCGGTCCCTGGTCCGCCAGCGAGCCGGCGACGTTTGCGAATCCTGCCGCCTGCCGCAATCGGCTTCACCAAACATTCGCTTCCATGTGGAGCATATGATTGGGAGCGGGTGGAGGTTCGGGAGAATCTGCAGGCCCTGGGTGAACCATTCGCTGGCTGAAGGTTATTGTGCACAATCTGACCTCTTTCGTCCGTCCCACCGCAGCACAACCGTAGGCCGGCATATACGTGCTCTTCGTTCATGCTCACCCGGCGCTCACGCGTCTTGAGAGCACGCCACCCATCGCGCACTACCGAAACCGAATCACAGTGAGCGAATAGGCCGGAAACACGCGCTGGCATCGGCCGGCGCGGAAAGCGTGCCGCCAGTTCTCCGTTTTCGGCGTAATTCGCTGCGGAACACCCGCCGAATTGCACGCGTCGAGCGGCCCAGAGAGCTCTTCGACTTTTGCAGTGGGTTGCGAGGGTCTGAAGCCGCCCAACTGAATCGTGGCCTGACACGCCTGGCCGCCGACATTTATGACCCCCAGCACCAGCGTCTTGCCGTCTTCGCTCCGCTTGGCACTCACGTCGAGTTGCTCGGTAGCGGGTTCGATCTGGCTGGGCACGAAGATCGGCTGATAGTTGCGCGAGATCATCCGGGTAACATAGCCGGGCGGCTGCAGCCAGACCTGCGAGGGGTTGAGGAACAACAGGCCCTGGTTCCAGCCGTTATCGTTCTGGCCGTCAGACTGAAGGCAATTGGCCGAGGTGGCTATCGGAATCCGGCCGTCCCGTTCGATCGCCTGGATGGCCAAGGCGTTGGCCAAAGCCCGCCGCTGGGCGTGATTGTTGGCGTTCAGTTCGAAGACCGCCACCCTGTGCCGGGCGCCGCCGGCGATCCGATCGAGCATGTCGGCGAAGGAAAACATGCCGGCGAGGGTGCTGTCCGGCCGCGGGCCTTCGGTACCGACATGCAGGTCGAACCAGACCTCGCGGCCATGTTGCTTGGCGAGTTCCAGGATCTTTTGCTGGCCGGCCAGGCTGGTGATTTTCGAGGCCGCGCCGCGGAACTTGAACGGGTCAGTAATACGGCGCCCGTAGACGAAATCGCCGATCACCAGGATCATCTGCGGGTCCTTGGCCCAGATGGCCTTGGCAAGGGCGGCGAACTTCCGGACATAGTTCTCGTCGACGCGTTCCTCGTTGCCCAGTTCGATATGCCGCAGGTGATAAGGCTGCGGGTGGCCATCGGCGGACCGCTTTTTGCCCCACGAGCTCTCGGCGGGACCGTTGACGTACTCGATGAAGTCGGCCATGTCGGCCGGCGTCTCGTCGAGGTTGAAGGCTGGAATGCCGGGGATGCCCAGCGCCTCGCACAGATCGAGGAAATCGAGGATTCCCCAGCCATTGGTGGAATAGGGATACCACGTTCCATGATACGGCGGGCGACAATCACGCGGCCCGATCATTTTCTTCCAGCGGTACTCGGGGTTGTTGACCATCGAACCGCCATAGCGCAGCACGGTGATCCCTTCGTCGACTAATCCCTCCGCCACATCGCGCCGCACCGGTAGATACGAGCCAGTCCGGCTGGCGAGCCGGCCCCACGCGCCGGGCTGCAGAAAGGCGTAGCCCAATTCGACTGATCCCGGTCGATCGAGCGTGACGGTAAAGCGTCCGGCTTTATCGGCTGTCGATGGTTGCAACGCGAAGGTCAAACGCTGCCAGCCGGGCCCTTTGAGTGATAGCCGGCAGCAGGCGTAACGCTGCGTGCCGTCCCTGTTCTCCAAGGCCACGATAACCTCGACTGATTTCTCGGCGCGGGCCCAAAGGCTGCCTTCATAGGGTTTGCCTTGGACGAAACCCATGCCCCAACGGTTCAAGCCTTGATTCTCGATGCCGAACTCACCGTGGCCGTCGAGAAAGGTGATGTGCTGGGATTGCCGGCCCACGAAGGGGTCGCGGGTGTCGAGGGCGCAGCGGCCGCCTGCCGAGCCGCGGCGGACGATCCGCCACATGCCGCTCACCGCTTGTCCTTGGCCCGCTCCTGACTTGGCCGGCGGCTCCTGAAAACTCTCGCCGAAGATCATCTGGCTGTAGATTCCGCCGTAGACCTCGTGGTTGACGTCTTCCAGACAAGCCCCGGTAAGATAGCGTGAAATGCGATGACCGGGCTGATCGGCGCGCACGATGATGCGCGGCCCGTCGGCGAAAGCCGCCGCGGCCAAGGTGAGAAGTGCGCAGCATACGCCATGGATCAGCACGACAGATTTGAATTCACGATGACGGACGTACTGGTGCTTGCGACCGACCTCACCCTGGCCCTCTCCCGCCGGGAGAGGGGACGATGTTGCGGACGGCCTGATAAAGTCTTTGATATTTCTGAAACTGATCGTCATAAAATGCCTGCCGCTGGGGGTTCGGCTCGAAAACCGCTTCGCAACGCACCCAGCGTTGGCCTAGTTCCGCGGCCGGAACATTTTGGTCTGCGGCGGCGGCCAGCATGGCGGCGCCGCAACAGCCGGCCTCGCAGGACGCAACGGTGGCCATGGGTCTTCCGAGGACATCGGCCTTGAGCTGGTTCCAGCGGCGGTTCCTGGCGCCGCCGCCGGTGGCGCGAAACTCGGAAATGATGATGCCTGCCTGGGTCAGAATTTCGACGTTCACTCGCATCTCGAAAGCCACGCCCTCCAGCAGGCCGCGCAACAGCTCGCCCCGCGTGGTGGAAAGCCGCAGGCCGTAGATCACCCCCGGCGTATGCAGGTCGAAGTACGGAGTGCCGCTAGGGGTGAAGTACGGCAGCACCAACAGCGGCGTCGGCTGGTCGGGCATTTGCCGCAGGAGCAACTCGTAGGCCGAGTCTCCCCTTCGCGCCGCCTCCGCGGATTCGGCCGCCCCGAACTGGTCGCGATACCATTGCAGCAGATTGCCTCCGGTGAGGCAGAAGGCGACCGTGCCGTACATGCCGTTCAGGGCGGCGTCGTAGGTACACAAATTGTTGGCCATCAATGCCGCGCTGAAGACGGGGGAAGGGAACAGCGGAGCAATGCACTCGACGGTGCCGGTGGCGTACATTGCCTGGCCCGGCGACGTACTCCCTGCGCCCAAGGCGGCACACATCTGATCGTGTCCGCCGGCCACCAACAGCACGTTGTCGGCCAGCCCGAGCCGCCCGGCGACGCTGCGGGGGATCGTGCCGACGCTCGCCCCGGATGGGGCCGGCTCGGCAAAAAACTCCGTCGTCAAGCCGATGGCGGCCAGGATCCCCGGCGACCAGGCGTGCGAGGTGACGTCGAACAGCATGGTCCGGCCCGCCAAGGGCCAACTCATCCGCGGCGTCAGACCGAGCCGCGATTGCAGCAGGTCCTCGAAGCACAGAAAGCGGCGCGATTCGCGCCACACCTCGGGCCGATACTGGCGGAGCCACAGCAGCTTGAACAGGGTGAACATCGGGTGGGCCGTGTGGCCGGTGATGCGATAGAGCCGCTCTCTGCCGAACAATTCGCTCCAATCGGCGGCGATCGTCGCCGCCCGCGAGTCGGACGATACCATGGCCGGGGCGAGCACACGGCCCCCGGCGTCGAGAGCGGCGAATGCCTCGCCCTGGCTCGAGATGGCCATCGCCCGCACCGGATCGCCACGAGCGGCCGCGGCCGCTTCGGCAATGACCTCCAGGCATGCCGAGCAGACACGCTCGACGTCGAGTTCGGCCGCCCCGTCGCAGCCGTGCCGCACGGGATATTCGCGGTAGGCCGCCGCCAGCAGATGGCCGTCTTCGTCGAAGACCGCCGCCTTGCAGCCCGAGGTGCCCACATCCAGTCCCAGATAGCTCACGGCAATCAGCTCTCCGGTAATGTCGAGCCGCCCTCACCCCTACCCCCGCTGCAATTTGCTAACCGACCGCGGTAACCTCGAAGCCCAGGTACTTCTCCAAGGCCTCGCGCAGCGGGGCGAGGCAGCGGCCGGGCGTGACCGCCACGTGGTGCCGGTGTCCCTTGCTGCCGATGGTCTGCAAAACGTCTTGCAGGTTGGGAATCGAGGCCACGCCGGCGCAGCCGAAGAACTCCTCCGGGATCGGATCGGCGGTGAACGCGCCCTGGCCCAGGTAAACGTCGATCCGCCCGGCCTTGGTCATCAGGCCGCCGAAAGTGATGGGCGTAGGCCGAATGCGGCCGACGTTGCAGCCGCAGCTCCGGTCGTGGCCGAGCACCGAGACCAGCAGGGCGTGGGCCACCACCCGGCCCCGGCCGTCCATCATCTGCTGCGGCACCGGCCCGCAGTGGAAGAGGATGCAGCGGTTGGGGTCGTCGTCGTAGTTGTTGTTCCAATCGAGACAGGCGGCCGTGTTGCCGGACGCTTGGGACAAGGCGTGCATCAAGATCGCGCTGCCCAGATCGACCTCACAGGCGGCGGGCACGCCGCGGTCGTTCATCTCGCTTAAGAGCACGCAAGGCGAAACGCCCAGCTCCTTCTGAATCTCCACCCAGCAGCGGATGGCGATGGCGTCCAGGCCCATCTCGGTCACCACGTCGTCGATGGCCACCCCCAGGCGAACGAGGTTTTGGAAGGCGGCTTCGGGCACGTCCTTCCACGAGGCGTAGCCCTGCAGCCGGCTGGCCTTGGCCTGGAGCTTGGCATCGTTCCACTGGAATCCTTTGGCCCGGGCAAACAGATCGGAGAGGTCCACCGTTTCCACGGTAATGCCGTGCTTTTGCAGGGCCAGCTCGTCGATGCGGACCGTCTTGAAAGGGGTGGTTCTCGCGCCCAGCCCGCCGACAGTCAGCGATCGCATGGCCCGCACCACTCGGCAAAGGCGGCCAAAATGGTCGATGTTCTCGGCAAAAGCGGGCTGGCTGGGGGCCACCACGTGCGGCTTCAAGGCAGTAAAAGGGATGCCGTTCTGGCAGAACACGTCCATGATCGAGAGCTTGCCGCAAAAAGCGTCGCGGCGCTGGCTGGGCTTCATCGCCCCCAGCTCGTCGGGATAGGCCTGCACCAGGATCGGCAGCCGTGCACCCCGCAAGGCGGCCACCGCCCCGTTCTCGTCGCCGAAGTTGGGCAGGCTGAGAACCACGCCGTCCACTTCCCGGCGGTGCCCGTCCAGGAAGCGGGCAAACGTGTTTCCTTCTTCAACCGTCTCCACGGCGCCCAACGGGGTGGCCTCGGCGTCCATCATCAGCACGCGGTGGCCGAGACCCTCCAGCGTCTGGCGAAGCTCGCTTCGCGCGGTGGCAATCAGCGAGGCGGGAAAGAACCGGCGATTTCCCAAGAGAACGGCAAAGGTCAATTTGGAGTTTTCCATGGCATAGTTCCTAACGATGGTGATGGTTCGCGCGATTGGCCGTGGGCTCCCGTGCCGTCATCCTGAGCGCAGCGAAGGATTTACCTTGCCACTTCACAGGCCAGATTCTTCGCTGCGCTCGGAATGACAGATGCCCCGTGACCGGTTACGTCTCACTTCTTCAACAAACGGCATCCGAATACGCCGCCGGCCAAGCCGCCCGGCCGTCCCTGAAAGCGGACGGTGATCATGCTTTTCCCGGCGGTCCATTGCTCTGGAATATCATAAAGCTCATCGTACAACTCGGCGGGACGATTGTTCTGCAACTTTTGAGTGGCCAACTTGCGGCGGTCAACGAGGATCTCGAACTCCCGTCCGACGTCGCTGCCCCAGTAGGTCACACAGAGCTGCTGCGGCTTGCCTGCGGCGGATTTCAGCTCCCAGGAGAACCAGCCGCCGTCGGTGGCATGACGCCATTTCCGCCCCTGGAAGTCACCCCAGGCGGTGTGATCGCCTTCGAGCTTGTGCTGGCGCTCGCTGGCTTCCTCGCCCGGGCTGACGGCGTCGATGGTGCGCTCCTTGAGGTCCTTTGCGCGAGCCCGCTCGGCTTGCCGCTTTCGACGGGCCTGCGACTGGGCCGCGGCCCACTCGGCCGGCGAATAGGCGTCCCAGTAGACCACGTAGCGGCGTCCGCCGTGCATCTGGTAGAACGGCGACAAGACGACCTCCGCCGCGCCTTGCTCGGCGGCCACGCGCAGCAGGCCCGCTGGCGCGCGAAAAACAGAGGGGCGCCCCGGCACCGGTTTCAGGGCTGCCGCTGCTCCCTCCGGCGTCGCCAAGGCGGCCGGGAACGGTTTTCGCAACGCCACGCCAGGACGGAGCTGTCCGGGCACTTCCGCACAGAGGACCAAGGGGCCGCGCAGCAGCGCGAAACGCTTGGGATTGTCGCGAAATGCCTCACTATGAAGCGGCATCGGCATGGAGACCTCGAGCGTATCGCCGCTCTGCCAACGGCGGCTTACCACCGCGTACTGGCCCGGCCGGCTCATCAGCTTGCCCGCTTTGCCGTTAAGGCGGATAGGGAACCCAGCCGTTGCCCACCAGGGGTGGCGAAGGTGGACCGCCAGTTCGACTGGCTGCTCGCATTCGAATCGCAAACGCGTGCTCGGCTCGTCGGGATAGCCAGTCTCCTGCCGCAGCAAAAGTCCCTTGGCCTTCCAATGTAGTTCGGAGGCGATGAAGAGGTTCACGTAGAGCGTCTCGCCGGCATCGTGAAAATAGATGCTGTCGCCGTACTTGGCGTGGTTCTCGACGCCCGTGCCGGTGCAGCACCAAAAACTGTCTTCCGGGGTGCTGTAGGTCTTGGCCGAGCCGGCCCGCAGCGGCACGTAATAGCACATCATTCCGTTTTCAGGATTCTGCGAGGCCAGGATATGGTTGTAAAGTGCTCGCTCGTAAAAATCGGCATATTCGGTCCGCGGTTGCCAGCAGAAAAGGTGGCGGGTGAGCTTGAGCATGTTGTAGGTGTTGCAGGTCTCGGTGGTGTTCGGACCCAAGGCTTCCGACAGCTTCTCCTTCGGCGAGAATGCCTCGAAATCGCTGTTGCCGCCAATCACGTAAGACCGCTCCTGGGCGACCGTGTGCCAGAAGAAGCTGGCGGCGATCTTGAGCGGCTCTTGCCCGGTCAATTCGTATTGCCGGGCGGCCCCGATGAACTTGGGGATCTGGGTATTGGCGTGCAGGCCGGTAAGCACGTCGCTGCGGCGGGAGAACGGTCCGATGAGCGCCTGGTGGTTGAGCCGTTGGGCGATGGTGAGATAGCGTTCTTCGCCGGTCAGGCCATACAGGTTGGCCAGCGCCTCGTTGATTCCGCCGTGTTCGGTGCCGAGCACATTCTGCACCTGAACGTCGCTGAGTCTTGCATTGCGGCGGATGATCCAATCGCCGAGTCGCATGGCAACCTCCAACGCCTGTTGGTTGTCGCAGTAGACATAGGCATCTAACAGACCGGCCAGGATCTTGTGCAGCGTGTAGTAGGGCACCCAAACCGGCTTCCGCTGTTCGAGGCGGTCGAAGAACGTGGTGGGAAAGGCGCTCAAATAGCCGTCGCCCAGCCGGGCCTGGCACTCGGCCAATCCGCCGACCAGCGCGTCGCACCGTTGACGCAGCCGCGCATCACCCGTGCTGGCGTACATCAAGGCACAGGCCGAGAGGTAGTGCCCGACAAAGTGGCCGCGGACCTCCGAATCAGGCTTCTCCCAGCCGCCCAGCGCGGCCGCCGACGAGGGCAGGCCGGCGTTGAGGCGAAAGGCGTGCAAGAGCCGGTTCACGTCGAGCGACAGCAGGTAGCGTTTGTCGAGCTCCATGGCGCGTTGAAACGGACCGTCCAGCAAACGCACCTCGCGAAGATCGAAGGCAAACGCCTTCAGGGGAACCTTGTTGGCCACTTTGAGCTTGGCATCTGCCTGACAAAGGGCGTCGGCGCGCAACACGTGTGGCTGAGCCAACATGGCGGCCAGCAGGAAAAGAAACGCTCGTACAGTGGGTCGCGTGTCTGTCACGGTGCTCGATAGTTCGTCAGCGGGCGGCTCTCCTCCAGTCCGCCTACTAGACTACCGTTCCGATTGCGCGCGCACAATAGACGCGGCGTCTGACGCCGCTCTTAGCTCACAGCGTCCGGGCAAAACTCTCCCAGCGGGCAAGGACCTCTTGGTCCGAAAGGTCTTGACCGACGACCCAGCGCAGCCGGGTGGCGACGGTCTCGCCCTGACGAAGGTCGCGGCCAAAGAGGTAGAAATAGATGCCCTGATAGCCATTGGCCGGATCAGGCTCTTCGGGCGGATTGTTGACCGGGAGGCAGATTGAGTAGCATTGCTTGGGATCGGCCATGCCCACGGCGGTAACGCCCGATTTCGCATGGCGGCGATAGGCCAGCGGATGGGCGAAATAGGCCGGGGCCACAAAACGCACCGGGTAGGGCGGCAGATCCAGCCGGCCGTCGAAGATCGTCTTGAAGTCCGCCTCGCTCCGTGGAAAGACCGCGTAGACGTCGGTCATCGGATTGACATCCACCGGCACAATGCGCGGGTCCTTCTCTCCCCAGACGTTCGATTGCCGGCAGATGAAGCCGCGAAAGCCGGCGGCCAGGTAGGAAGCAATGCCCAACTCGAAGCCGCGCATCTCAACGTGCGCGGTGATGCGATAGCGAATGTCGAGGGTGCCGCCCTCCCACGAGTAGATCGCAACCAGGTCGAAGGGGTTCTCGCTGTCGGCGGGGTGGGTGATGCGGAGCCCTTCCGGCACGATCTCCCTCTGGCCATTGCGGTCGCGGACGTCGCCATACCGCCGCGAATTGCCAAAGACGCGATACGGGGCCACCAGGCCCGGCAAGGTCTCGCCGGCGGCGATCTGCACGCCAGAGGCACGATGCACCAGGTCGCGCATCCCCTGGTAGTGGCCGGTGGTCAGGTACTTGCCTGACACCAGTTCGTTGGAAAAACAGTAATAGTCGCCTTCGGAATGCCAGGAAGTGGTCATGGAGGGTGATCTCCCAACAACGGCAAACGGACGGGTTGATGGCGTTCGCGCGACTGGATGGCCGCGAAGACGATCTCGTGGGTCTTGACGGCGTCTTCGAGGTTGCAGTGCGACTCGCGGCCGGTCGCCACGCACTCGACGAAGTGATCGATCTCGGCCTGGAAAGGATGGTGGCTCACCTGGCTGGAGTCGGGCAGAATCGTAGGTAGCTCGACCCAATCGGACTGGCCCGGATATTTGTGCGACCATACGCGGTTATCGACCACCGTGCCCAGGCTCCCGAAGACCCGCAACGGAAGCCGGTAGGGCATGACGCACTCGGCATTGGTTGAGACCTTGCCGACCATCCCATTGTCGAACTTCACCAGGGCCACTTCCAGGCCGTCGTATTCCATCGGCGGGGCATCGTCGATCCAGGCATTGGCCGCTGGATTGAACTCGCGATGGCTCCCCTTGCGGCAGCCACCGGATACGGCATAGACCTCGACCGGCGTGGCCGCCTCAAGCTCGCCGGGGGCGGCGAACCAGCGCAAGGCGTCGACGGCGTGGCAGCCGCCGACCAGCATCGCGCTAACCCCCTGGCCCAGTGTCCGGGCGTCATTCCAGCCCGACCACCAACTCCCATTGTAGCTCAGGTAGTCGGCTTCGACGTAGTACAGGCGTCCCAACGCGTTGTCGGCGATCATCGCCTTGAGCATCTGAAACAGAGGATTCCAACGCAGGACAAAGCTCACTACCGTGCGCACTTTGGCCCGCCGCACGGCTGCCCGCATCCGGCCCAATTCATCGGGGTTGATGGCCACCGGTTTCTCGATAATCATGTGCTTGCCGGCCTCGGCGACGGCCAGCACGTGCCGGCAGTGAAGGTGCTGCGGCGTACAGATCGAGACGACGTCGACGCCGGGGTGGGCCAATGCCCGCGCCAGATCGTCGTAACAGGCTACGTCCGTCAGGCCGCTCTCGGCCGCCCGCTGCCGGGCCTTCTTCAAAGACCGATCGCAGACAGCCAGCACACGGGTGTGCGGATTGTGCTGATAGGCGGCCAGGTGCTGCGATGACACCCAGCCCGCGCCCACCACCAGAACCCCGAGCGATGGTGTGTTCATGCTGCTAGACCCCAGCGGTGCCAAAGGGGACAGTCCCATTTGTGTGGCGACCGCGCCCAGCCTGGTCGCCACAAAAATCGGGACAGTCTTCGGATGTTGGAAAGAGCGGTCCGAACAATCGGGCAACGTCGAGCACGGCGGCCAGATTCTCCGGAGGTGTGTCGACGGCCAGCGTGCAACCCGAACTGAGCACGAAACGGCGATGGCCGGACGCAGCTACCGTCTCCAACAGACTTCGCGTCGCCTGGCGAACTTCTTGCACGCCTCCCCGTGCCAAGAGCCCCACCGGATCGAGATTGCCCCAGAGGGCGATTCTTGGGGGTACGATCCGGCAGGCGGCAGTGATTTCAACCTGGTGGTCCAATTCGAGCACGTCCGCCCCGGCCGAGGCCATGTCGGCCAGAATCGCAATAGCGCTGCCGCAGATATGTAGTGAAACCGGCAGCGACGACCGCGATTTGACGGCCGCAATCACCCGCTGCTCGGCCGGCAAGGCCACCTCGCGGTAGAAGCGAGGCCCGATCAACCCGGCGGGCGAATCGCCGCCGCTAAGCATGTCGGCCCCGGCGTCGGCCAACGCCAGGGCATAGGCCGTCGTGTACTCGGCGCACCGCTCCAGCAGGGCCTCGACCAGCGGGCGGTCGCTCCACAGGGCAAGCATGACCTTTTCCATGCCCATCAGAGCGCAGGCCAGCGAAAAGGGATACTGATCGAAGCAAGCCACCACAAAGACCTCGTTGCCGAGGGCCTCGACCACCCGCTGCACCGCTTCGAGCATCCGCGGCCAGCGGCCCTGAGACGACGGATCGGGCGGCGGAATTCGGGCAAGATCGGCCAAAGAACGAACGAGTGGCTCGCCGCTGCCGCCCAAAGGCTGATCGGGTCCGGGAAAGGCTACCGCTTTGCCCATGGCTTCCGCGGTGACCCACGTGTCGGCCGAGACCCAGACTGCGTCCGGACGAAACTCCTCGTAATAGCGGATGACGCACTCCGCCAGCACGCGGGGATTCAGGGTGTATTCACGGAGCGGCACGCCCGCCTGCCGCGCACAATAGTGTACGGCCAACGGTCCCGCCGCCGGGCGCACGACCGGATCGCCGAGCAGTGCGCACCGGGTAAGGTGCTTCGAGTTGCCGTAGCCCTCGCTCATCGGAGATTGCTCGTTTGGAAAGTGCGTCCAGAATACGCTTTCTTGCCCGATGGCGGTAGCGGGCACGGCTTGGCGGGTCAGCAAGTTATGCTAGAATGGCTAGTGGACGAAGCGGCAAAGTCGTCGCCGAGCAGGTCCGGCTCGCGGATTTCGGTGAATGCCGGGCGAGCAAGAGCTTGCTATAAGCTTTTGGTTGGCAACGACTTGCGACGTTTCGGGCGCATAGCTCAGTTGGTTAGAGCGCGTCCCTGATAAGGACGAGGTCTGCAGTTCGAGTCTGCGTGCGCCCACACTTGGCCCGTCTTAGACGGGCTTTTTTTCTACATGCGGATTGCAAGCTGTTACGGACACAGCTTTTGCGATCATTGGCTCTTGAAACGTGGGTGGCGACGGCGTTCTCTGGGGCACTTGTGGGGCGACTTCTCGGGTTGCATTGGGGCGACTTTACGTCATACCGAGACGTGGATTTTCGAGCCACTACGCCCGAGAGAACTGCGGTGAAAGGGCGTGCGAGGACCTACCGACGCGGGTTACCACGGCCCGAGGAGCCTGCGCCGCATCCACAAAGCCAAGTGGACGCAAAAATACGTAGAATTCTGCCCATGACCCGCCACGGTCGTTTGAGTAGAATAACGTGTTTAGCACGTCCGATTCAAGCAGCATCGCGATGATCGGCCCTCCCGTCCCACTCCCTTCTCCGCCGCAGCCCGCTCGTCCACCACAGGTTCCTAGGGCCAGGCCCAGCCGGTCATGTGAAAAGCGGCCGGCCTACGGCCGATCGTTCTGGCTGGCCTACGGGTCGAACACGCTCATGACCCTGGCCATGGCCTTGCTGTTCCGCTACGCGGACTTCATCGCCTTGCTGGGCGGCAGCGAGTGGCACCTGGGCTGGATCGTAGGCATCGGCATGGTGGGCAGCCTGGCCATGCGGCTGACGATGGGTTCGTGCATCGACCGCTACGGATCGCGGATCGTCTGGCTCGGGTCGATCATACTGTTCGCGGTCACCTGCTTCGCCCACCTGGCGATCAGCAGTTGCAACAGCCCGGCCATCTATCTGTTCCGCATTCTCTATTGCAGCGCGATCGCCGGGGTCTTCGGGGCCTCGATGACCTTCATCTCGCAGCAAGTCTCGGTGAAACGCATGGCGGAGCTCTACGGCATGCTGGGCACCGCCACCTTCGTGGGCTACTTCGCCGGCAGCCAGTTGATCGACGTCTTATTCGCCTCGGCGACCGTCAGCCGCGCGACGACCAACCAGATGTTTTGGCTGGCGGGCGTGGTGGCCCTGGCCGCCCTGCCGCCCACCTGGCTGGCCACCCGCCGGGAGCCTCGGTCGCAATTGGTCCACGGACCTTCTTCATGGCAATTGCTGCGGAAGCACCAGCCCGGCGCCCTCTTGGCGGTAGCCTTGATGGGAGGGATGGTCTTCCAGATGCCCAACGCCTTCCTCCGCGCCTACACGGCGGAGTTGCACATCCCCAGGATCGGGCTATTCTTCACCATCTGCGCGGCGGCCGCGGTGCTGACGCGGGTGCCGACCCGACGGTGGCCCGAACGTTTTGGCAATCGGACCATCATCCTGCTGGGCGCGGCCCTGATGGCCCTGAGCCAACTGGCGTTCTTGCCGGTCCGCGCCGAGGGGCAACTGGTCGTGCCGGCCCTGATCTTCGGCTGCTCCCAGGCGATCCTGTCGCCGGCCATGATGGCTGGCGGAAGCGTGGCATTCCCGGAGCGGTACCGAGGTCTGGCCACCACCGTGGTCCTGGCCGCCGGCGACGTGGGTCTGCTGGCCGGCTCGCCGATGGCCGGCATCATCGTCAAATACAGCGGCGCCTGGGCCCTGCCGCCCTACCCAGTGTTGTTTGTCACCATGGCCGCCCTGCTGGCCGCCGCCGCGGTGTGGTACGCGATTTCCAGCCGGCGGCGCCCCGCGAAAATCGTCTGAACTGAATTCTTCACCGCGGAGGACGCCAAGTACGCGGAGGAAAGGGCAAACTGCAACACGCAGAACCGCAACTGCGCTGCGGCCCCGCCCGGAATCGGATCGCCGTACAAATCAACTGGCTGCGATGCGCTTGCGGGCATGGCGACGGCCGTGGAATTGCCGTCCGCCGCTTGGATCGCCCCGCATTGCACGACGCTGAGCATCACCATCGCGCGATTGTGCACGATCGTAGCGCCGCTACGCGGCTTTCGTGGGTTTCCGCTCGCAACCAGGGGTTTCGCTGCGATTCACCCCTGGCTACTCGAGTCACGCCGCTCCGCGGCAGTTTGCCCAGCGATTCGCGCCACACGGCCCGATCATGGGTGCGCAGAGATGGCAATGCACCACCCCGCGGCCTTCGCTAGCGGGCAGCGCTGTTGGGCCGATTTCCGACCACTGCAGCCCATGATATAATTCGCCGGCTGCCATAATTCAGTACTGAGCCGCGTAGCCAACAACCGGATGAAGGAGCTAAATCGTGTCACAAAGTCTTTCGCGACGCGAGTTTGTCCTTTCTGGTCTCGGGGCTGCCGGCGTTCTGGCAACGGGAGGCCTGATGCCGGCGGAAACCGGCGAGAAGGTCTATTACCCGGCGGTCAAGCTGCCCGCGTCGCTCCCGGCCGCTCCGGTGGCCATCCAGCGCTGCCGCAGCTATGAGCCGAAAGCGTTGCGCGCGAGCCTTGATGCGGCCCTCAATCTCGTCGGCGGGCTGAAGGAGTTGGTGAGCAACAAGACGGTCAGCATCAAGATCAACGTCACCGGTGGGCCGGACAAGCTGGCCAACCTGCCCGGCTATCGGACCTATCAGAGCAATCCCAACTTGCTGGCCGCGTTGTGCGCCGTCCTCAGCGACGCCGGGGCGCGGCGGATGGTAGTGCTGGAAAGCCAGTACTCGCCCAAACCGCCGGAAGAAGTGTTGGCCGGCGGCGGTTGGGACATCCATGCTATCCAATCGGCCGGCGGCCACCGCGTCAGTTTCCAGGACACCCGCAACCGTGGCCGATGG
>JAJYGU010000226.1 GCA_021784975.1 Planctomycetota bacterium | reverse complement strand
GAATTGCGGGGCGTATCCTGCGCCCGAAAGAACCCGGTCGTCCATCGAAGTTTCGCAAACACCCATAATCGGTTCGTGCCCCGGAATGCCCCCCCATTTCGCCTATGATGCCGATGGTCAGTATGCCACCGTCAGCCGCTACGCCGACTTGGCGGGCACGGAGCTTGTGGCGACCGGCACCCGAATGGGGTTCGTTTCCTGGCTGGGAGCGCCGCAAGCGGTTACAATGAACGGCTGACCAATCAACAACGTTCTATGCCGTTCTTTTCTCGCCCGTCCATGAGCCCAGTAATCCGTCCCCAGCCCAGACGTTTGCAGCGGTCGTTCCATGTGTTGCTGAAACCGATCGGCTCGCTGTGCAACATGGAGTGTGCCTACTGCTACTACCTGCACAAGAAGGACCTGTTGCACGAGACGCCCGACGTAATCTCCGACGACTTGCTGCCTCGCAGAGCTGCCAGCAATCCGCCTCCAGTGACGCTCAGCTCCCGGCACTCAATCCGCATGCGGTCGGCAGCATCGACCTGCTGAGCCTGGTTTCGCCCCGGCTCGATCCGCCTACCTCTCGGACCAATATGGGCAACGAGACGGCTGATCCGACCAGCCCGCGCCCGCTGCGGGGACCGCGTCGCGGCTCGAGTCCGCTCGACGTAGATGCCCTCTTCGCGTCCGGGAGTTACATCGACTAGCCGCCCAGCAGCCAGCGCTCCGGGCCGCGTTTCAGCCGGGTAAACCAGGGTTCTTCTTCGGGATGAATCGGACGGACCAGAATGGTTCGCACCCCGGCAAGCTGGCCCGCCAATACGTCGGCGAACAATTGGTCGCCGACCATGGCTGTCTCCGCCCGTCGGGCGGCGAGGCGGCGCATGGCCCACCAAACGCCGGCCGGCAGCGGCTTCATGGCGCGGGAGACGCAGGGCAAGTCGAGCCGCTGAGCAAACTCATGAATCCGCTGCCCGAGCCCGTTCGACACCAGGCACAAACCGATGCCGGCGGCGCGAAGCGCGTCGAGCCAGGCGGCCACGCTCGGCTCGACGTCGCGACGCTGGTAGCGGGTGAGCGTGCAGTCGACATCCAACAGCAGCCAGCGGAGCCCCCAACCCTGGAGCCGCTCCGCGGTCAGTTCCTCGACACGTTCCACGCGGATGGTTGGGCGAAGCGGCATAGCTTGGGTCTTCGGTCTTGGGTCTTTGGATTTGGGCGACTCAGTACAAACCGTTCCCTCCAATGTCTCAGTCCCAAGGCCAAAGGCCTAAGACCAAATACCGCAACCAGTTACGCCGGTTGAGCCGACTCGGCACCGCGAAAGTGCTGCCACCGCGTTTCACGGCATTTGTTTGCTTTACCCAACTTGCCTAGTTAAGATCAACTGTAGCACACTTCACGCTCCCACCCGCGTCAGGGATGTGGATGCCGTGGGAGCGTATCCGGATTATACCCCTGCGACGGGAGACCATGTCATGCGTTGTCGAGCGTTCAATGGTTGGTCGGTCGGGCTGTTGACGGCAGTGGTCCTACTCGGGACCGTGTCGGTGGCCCCAGCGCAGGTAACGACACCCACGAGCACTACCGGCACCACTGGCACGACTAGCAGCGTGTCGACGCCAAGCTTCGCCCTCCAGTCGGGCATAGCCATCGATGCCAACGGCGTGCTCCGGCTGCAGACTGCTTCCGATCCGGGCGGGCAGTTGATGAGAGAACGCATCGCTGCCGCCAAGGCTTCGCTCAGCCCCAGATTGCGTGCTTATAGCCGGCTGCGGAAGATTTCGTTGAATCGCCTGGAGCGCGCGGTGATCGATCACCAGGGAGCGCTGACTGACGAAATGCGTTACCTGGCCGGTTTGCTCCGCGTGCGCTACGTGTTCTTCTATCCCGAGACCAAGGACATTGTCTTGGCTGGCCCGGCCGAGGGCTGGGCGGTCAGCCCGGTGGGCCGCGTAGTGGGCATCAACACCGGCCAGCCGGTCGTGCAGTTGCAAGACCTGGTGGCGGCCCTCCGCGCCTATCCGCCCAAAGGATCCGGCGTGTCGCTGATCGGCTGTTCCATCGATCCCACGCCGGAAGGACTGGCGGCCATGCAGCGGTTCTTGCGCTACACCGGCTCGCTGGCAACGCCCAACGATACCCAATACATCGTCAACGGCCTGCGCACCAGCCTCGGCTACCAGAAGGTGAGCATCAACGGCATTTCGCCGAAGACGCACTTCGCCCAGGTGATGGTCGAGGCCGACTACCGCATGAAGCTCATCGGCATCGGGTTGGAGCAGCCGCCGGTGCGGCTGATCAGCTACGTGGATCGGGCCCGGCCGTCCGACGTGGGCCGAAATGCCCTGCAACGCTGGTATTTTGTCCCGAACTACCAGTGTGTGCGGGTGGCCGACGATGAGCTGTCGATGGAACTGGTCGGCGACGGGGTGAAACTGGTGGGGGCCGACGAAATGGTGACCAGCGGCGGCGAGCGCCATGCGGCCAACCGCCCGAACCGGGCCAGCCGGGCCTTCGTGCTGGCGTTCACCAAGCAGTATCCCGAGCTGGCGGCCCGCTCGCCGGTCTACGCCGAGTTGCGGAACCTGATCGACCTGGCGATTGCCGCCGCCTACATCCATCAGCAGGAATATTACGCCAAGGCAGGCTGGGCCATGGACTATTTCGGCAGCGAGCAGGCATTCTCGATCGAGACTTACAATGTACCGCAAACCGTGGAAACCGCCGTCAACGCGATCTGGAAGGGCCACACCCTGATGACCCCGGTGGGCGGCGGCGTCACCATCGAGCCGGTCCAGGCCCTCGATATCGACAACCTGCTCCACGACGACCAGGGGAGCGTGACCCGGCTCCGCCAAACCGCTGCGCCCAAGCTCAACGACGGCCAGTGGTGGTGGGACTAGCCTTCTGCTCGCCGACCTCGACCACCACCACCCGCAGGTCGCAGACGTTGGTGTGAGTCGCACCGGTGCGGATCAAGCCCCCCACCGGCTCGAAAAAGTGAAAGGCATCGTTGCGGGCGAGATAATCGAAGGGATCCAGGCTCAATCGTCGGCCGGCGGCGGCCACTGCGGCGTCGAGCACCGCGCCGGCGGCCGGGGTGGGGCCGTCCTCGCCGTCGGTGCCGCCGGAGAGCAGGGCAATGCCGGTGGTCCGATCGCCACTGAGACGCGTTAGGGCTGCCAACACCAACTGCTGATTGCGGCCGCCCAGCCCGCGGCGCGCGGCCTCGACCAGTTTGACTACCGGTTCCCCGCCGCTAATGAAACACGTCGGTCCCGCGCCGGCTCGCATCTCGATGGCCTTGGCGGCTAGTTGGTAGCCGACCTCCTCGGCCAGACCTTCACAGCCAGTCGCGCTGGCGGCTTCCACGCGGTAGCCGAGCTGCCCGGCCTCTCGGGCGGCGGCGGCGACGGCGGTGGCGTTGTTGCCGATCACGAAGTTCCAGACCCGCGGCGGCGAATCGGAGACAGTGCCCTGGTTGTGGCGTCCCACGGCAAGAATCGGTGCAGCCCCCACGGCGGCTTGCGCCGCCCGCTGGAGATGCTCGAACACCGCCGCAGAAATGCCGGCCTGGCGGGCAGCAAAGTGCTCGAGCACTGCCAGCGCGGCCTGCGGCGTGGACGGGTCGAGCACGGTGGGACCCGAGGCGATGACCTCCAAGGGATCGCCCGGCACGTCGGAGATGATCAGCGAAATCAGCCGGCCGGCGCGACACGCCCGCGCCAGCCCGCCGCCCTTAACGCGGCTGAGGTGCCTGCGCACCAGGTTCAGCTCTTGGATGTTGGCCCCGGCGGCGCTGAGGTGGCGAGTGATCGCCAGCTTGTCGGCCAAGCTGATGCCTTCGACCGGGGCCGGCATAAGGGCGGAGCCGCCGCCCGAGATGAGGCACAGGCACAGGTCGTCGGGGCCAAGTGATTCCACCAGCCGCAGGATCTCCGCCGTGCCGACCACGCCCTCAAGCGTCGGCTCGTTGACGCCGGCCGGACGGGCGGGGTGCAGGTGAATGCGATCCAGCGGCCGCACACAGTCAGCGGGCACATTCACCCAACCGACAAGCTGTTTCTCTTCCATGATCCGCGGCCCGAGCACGGCTTCCACGGCCTCGGCCATGCCCGCCCCCGCCTTACCGGCACCGACCACCACGATGCGGCCCATAGAAGCCAGCGGCAGCGAAAGCTCGCCCAGGCGAAGAAGGTCGTCCTCGACGCGGCACGCCTGCCGCACGAGCCGTTGGGAATCCACCGCGTGCACCCCTGAGTGCCAGATTTGCAAGGCGTCGCGGCAGAGTCGGGTAGGGATCGGTTGCATGTGAAATATCAGCTCGATTTCGAGAGTGATCTGAGTCGGCAATGGTCGGTTGGGCGGCCATGGCCGCATTGGCAACTCGAGCCGATGGCTTTCCAGTATCAGATGCCAGGGGCGGCTTGTCCACACCTGATTTACTCACCGCGAGCTGAGCCGGCAGCGACACCCGATGCGGGCAAGACGCTCGGCAGTCCGAAGTCTTGACCGCCCAGCGGCCGCGAATTCTAATATCGCCGTAGGGATTCGATTCCGTGAGTACGCGAGCGCAGAACGAAAGACAGTTCGGCCACTGGGACGAGTTGCCCGGGGGCGGCCGTCGCTACCGGTGGGACGTGCCGGGCCGCCAGGGCTGGCTGGCCCGCTACCTGAAGGAAGTCGACGCCGGTGAAAAAACATTACGGTTTTGGCAGGAGATCTACGATGACCATGACGACCTCATAGAAGTCCACGAGAAATACCCGGTGGACAGGGGACATCGGAAGGCATAGGATGAAGCCATGGCGATCACTAAGCAGACGGTTGCAGACAAGATTGCGAGTTATCTCCGCCACGCAATCACGCTTGCCCAATTGGTGGACTGGGCGGAGAACGCCATGCTGGATGGGGAGTTTTCGGAGCAGGACATCGGCGCCATCTCCGCGGTTGTCTCCCGGCTGGGAGTCGCTGACGTTCGCGCCTTCGGCTTGACTTGGGAAGATTGCGAGCAGTTGCTTCGCCAACTCGGCTATTCGGCTCGCGTGGATGTCGTCGCGGCACAACCCTGATTCAATTCCCCCGATACGGTCCGCCCTCACCCCCGGCCCCTCTCCCGCGTGCGGGAGAGGGGAGACTGTCAGTGGCCTAGGCCGGCGGCAATCGCCTCAACTCCGGAGTAGGCCGTCATCGTGTGGCCGCGGAGGAAGCCGGCCAGGAACATGTTTAGCTTGCGGGCCAGTTCGATGCCCAGTGCGGAGGGCGCGCTGACGCCAGCCAGGTCGCTGATTCCTGCTCGGGCCGCCTTGGCCACCATCTCTACCGAGAGCCGGCCGGAGAGGATCAGCAACGAACGTTGCGGGGCGATCGCCATCGCGGCGGCGGCGCCGATGGCTTTGTCCAAGGCGTTGTGGCGTCCGATGTCTTCGCGGACCACCAGACGCTGGGCGGCCGGCTCGACCGGCAGTTCGGCCAAGGCCGCGGCGTGCGTCCCGCCCGTGCGGCGGAACATCGGCTGAGCTACTTCCATCGCATCGCGGAGCCGGAAAATGTCCTCCACGCCAAGCCGCGCGGCAGGTTTGGCGAAGGGTGGAAGACCTTCGGCCAGGGTCTCGATCTTCTCCAGTCCGCAGAGGCTGCACGACGAGAAGGTGGCCTGGTAGCGTTTGGCCGCTTGGCTGAGCTCTTCCGTCAGGCGGACGCGAACCACGCCTGCCGCCGACGGGGAGCCTTCAAACTGGAAGGACATCGCCGTGATCTGATTGCGCGAGCCGATGAGCCCCTCGGAGAGTAGCCAGCCGGTGGCAAGCTCGATCTCCGCCCCGGGGGTCTGCATCAGAGTCGCCACCGACTGCCCGTTGACGATAATCCGCAGCGGTTGCTCTGCGACGACCTCGCGCTCGGCGGGTTCGACCGCCTGCTGACCCACGACGTGGCATTGGAACGAGCGGGCCGCGCGGCGGTGGGCGTGGTTGGCATCCCGTTGCCAATCGCTCATTGGGTCACCACGATTTGGCAAGAGCGTCATCAGAAAACATTAGCCAGAATGTGTTCCGACCTTCCGCCCTCCGCCTTGGGTCTCTTCCCCCTCACCCTAACCCTCTCCCGAAGGAAGAGGGGACGGACCGTGTCAGGCCACCGGGGATTCGATCTTCTCCAGCCTGGCGGCGCAACACTTGTATTCGCCGGTGCGAGTGATGTTGTCGAAGGCGTCGTTGGTCAACTGGTTGGTCGAGTTCTCGGCGAAGTGGAACGGCATCCAGAGAGCCCCGGGCCGCACCTTTTCGGCCACGCGGGCCCGCACCGCCAGCGACCCGCGGCGGGTGGTTACCCGCACCATTCCTCCGGCCGTGATGCCCAGCCGCCGGGCGTCCTCGGCGTGGATCTCCACGAAGTTCTCGTCTTCCTTCTGACGGATGGCGGCGCTCTTGCGGGTCATGTTGCCGATGTTGTAGTGGAACAGCGTTCGGCCGGTGGAGAGCATGAAGGGATAATCCCGGTCCGGAACCTCGGCCGGCTGGCGGAAGTGGATCACGTGCATCAACCCCTTGCCGCGGGTGAACCGCCCGTCATGGAGGAAGACGGTGCCGGGATGGTCCGGTGTCGGGCACGGCCATTGGAGACCCTGCTTCTCGATCCGCTCGTAGGAGATGCCAGCGAGGATCGGCGTCAACGAGGCCAGCTCGGCGAAGATTTCCGACGGATGGCGGTAATTCATCGGGTATCCCATGGCCGTGGAGACGTCGCAGATGATCTGCCAGTCGGGCCGGGCATCGCCGGGCGGATCGACCGCCTTGCGAACCCGCTGCACGCGGCGCTCGGTGTTGGTGAAGGTGCCGTCTTTCTCGGCATAGCACGCGCCGGGCAGCACCACGTCGGCCAACTTGGCGGTCTCGGTCAGGAAGATCTCCTGCACCACCATGAACTCCAGCTTCTTGAGGCTCTCGATCACCTTGGTCTGGTTGGGTTCGCTCAGCACCGGGTCTTCGCCAAGGACGTAAAAAGCCTTGAGCTTGCCCGCGTGGGCCTCCTCGAGAAAATCGGTGACGCGGCCGCCGGTGTTGGTGGGGATCTCTACGCCCCAGGCCTTGGCGAATTTTTCGCGGACGGCCGGATCGGAGACCTTCTGGTAACCGGGGAAGACGGAGTGGATGGCCCCCATGTCGCATCCGCCCTGGACGTTGTTTTGTCCCCGCAGCGGGTTGACGCCCGAGGAGGGCTTTCCGATCTGGCCGCAGAGCATGGCCAGATTCGCCATGTTCTGGACGTTCTCGGTGCCGCAGGTGTGTTCGGTGATGCCGAGGGTGTAGAAGATCGAGGAGGGAGTCCCCTGGGCGTACATCTCCGCCGCCAGCCGGATCTTGTCGGCCGGGACGCCGCAGATGCGAGCCGCTTCGTCCAGGCTATATCGGGCCAGGTTCTCGCGGAAGGCGTCGAAATTCTCGCAGCGCTCGGCGACGAACTTTTGGTCGTGCAGGCCCTGGGCGATGATATGGTTCATCATCGCGTTGACCAGGAAATTGTCGGTGCCGGCGGCGTGCTGGATGTGCAGATCGGCCCGGCGGGCCAGCCAGGTCTT
This sequence comes from Planctomycetota bacterium, assembly GCA_021784975.1. Taxonomy (GTDB): domain Bacteria; phylum Planctomycetota; class Planctomycetia; order Pirellulales; family Thermoguttaceae; genus JAJYGU01. The sequence goes on along the minus strand of JAJYGU010000226.1, from coordinate 8,213 downwards.
CCGCGGGTCGCAGACGATCAGCTTGGCGCCGTTGCGGAGGGCCTTCTTCATCTCCAGACCCACGATCGGATGGGCCTCGGTGGGATTGGCCCCGATGACGAACAGGGTTTGGACTTTTTGGATCTCGCCGATGGAGTTGGTCATCGCCCCGGAGCCGAAGGCCGAGGCCAGGCCGGCCACCGTCGGCGCGTGGCAGGTGGTAGCGCACTGATCGACGTTGTTGGTCTTGCCGGCAGCGCGGGCGATCTTCTGCATGAGGTAGTTTTCCTCATTCGGGCAGCGGCAGGAGCTGAGGAAGGCCAGCGCGTCGGGGCCGTACTTGTCGCGGATTTCTGCCAATCGGCGGCCGGCCAGGTTGATCGCCTCTTCCCAGGTGGCCTCCCGAAGCGCGCCGTTTTCGCGGATCAGCGGCTTGGTGAGCCGCTCGGGCGAGGCGACGAACTGGAAGCCGAAGCGGCCCTTGACGCAGGTATTGCCGTCGTTGGGGACGCAACCCGGTTCGGCCGTCACCCGCACGATGCGGTTGGTCTTCCGGTTGACACACAGATCGAACTGGCAGCCCACGCCGCAATAGGGGCAGGTGGTTCGGACCTTGGTGAGATCCTTGGCACGGCCGCGGCCGATCGCCCCGCGCTCCCGCAAGGCTCCGGTGGGACAGGTGCTCACGCAGAGGCCGCACAGCTCGCAGCTCGATTCGTTCAGCGGCAGGTCGTAGGCCGTGCTGACCTCGACGTCCATAGTCCGCCCCTTGAGGGTAATCGCCTCATTCATCGACACCTCGGCGCAGATCTTGACGCACCGCTGGCAGCGGACGCACTTCGAGGGGTCATAGACGATGCCTTCATGGCCCACGGTGTACGAACCTTCCGCCTCCGACCGCGCCAACGACGGGAAGCGGCGTTCGGCCGCCCCGTACTCGTAGACGTAGTCCTGGAGTAAGCAATCGCCGTCGGCCTCGCAACTGGTGCAAGCCATGCGATGTTCGCTCATCAGGAACTCCAGGGTCATCTTCCGCGAGGCGCGGAGGGCTTCGGTGTTGGTCCGCACGACCATGCCGGGCAGGGCCAGCCGGGTGCAAGAGGTGGCCATGGCCGGCTCGCCCTCGATCTCGACCAGGCATAGCCGGCAGGCGCCGGTGGGGGTCAGCCGCGGATCGTAGCAGAGATGGGGAATGACCACATTATTGGCAAGGGCCGCTTGGAGGATGGTCTGGCCTTCGCTGGCCGTAACTTCCCGCCCGTCGAGCGTCAAGGTGAACTGACTCATGCTTTCTCCGAAAGTTCAATCACGATCGCAGCTTTTCGAGGTCGCACCGCAGGCAGCGGTTGGCCTCCGCACAGGCGCCCTGCGGGGTAACGCCGCAAACAACCTCCCGGAAATCGTCTAGCCGTTCGGCGACGGGCAGCATCGGCTCTTCGAGCCTGGGGCCGCCCTGCCCAAGCACCTCGTCGGGCGCCCGGCGAATGCTGACGCTCACGTCGGGAGGCAACCGGCCGCGGCCGCCTAGGTAGCGGTCGATGGCGATGGCTGCTCGCTGGCCTTCGGCAATGGCCCCGACGACGGTTCCGCCGCCGCTCAGGACGTCCCCGCCGGCGAACAGGCCCGCGCGGGAGGTCTGGAGCGTTACCGGGTCGGCCACGATCGTCTTCTGCGGCGACAATTCGATCCCGCCAGCCGCTGTGACCGAGGCCACCTGACCGACGGTAGGAAGGACCATCTCGCAAGGAACGACGAACCCGCTGCCGTCCACCGGAACTGGCCGCCGTCGGCCGCCGGCGTCGGCCTCGCCCAGCCGCATGCGCACCATCTCAATGCCGGTCACCCGGCCATTGGCGCCCCGAATACGTGTGGGAGCCACCAACTCATGGAGTTCCACGCCTTCGTGGAGAGCCTCCTCAATTTCTTCTTCGTAGGCGGGCATTTCCTCGCGGGTTCGCCGGTAGAGGATACCGACCCAGCAGGCGCCCAATCGAATGGCCGAACGGGCGGCATCCACCGCCGCGTTTCCCCCGCCGATTACCACCACCCGCTCGGCGCAGGGCGGTTTCAGGCCCAGGCCGCGGGCACGCAAGAACTCCAGCGGGTCCATCACGCCCTGCAGGTCTTCGCCCTCGATGCCCAAGCCGCGGCTGCTCTGTGCGCCGGTGGCCAAGTACACTGCCCGGAAATCTTGCCCAAAAAGGTCCTCGACGTTGTTGATAGGATGGTCCGTGCGGAGTTGGACGCCGTGGCGTAGGATGAAATCGATATCGGCCTGCAAGGCAGGTTTCGGCAGGCGATATTCGGGGATGCCCAGGGCCAACATGCCGCCGGCCACCGGCTGCTTCTCGAAGACAATCGACGGCCGCCCCATGAGCGCCAAGAAATAAGCGCACGCCAGGCCCGACGGTCCGGCTCCTACCACGGCGACTTCCGCTTTGCCGGTGGCAGGCGGGAGCAGGGTCGGCGACCCATCGGCCGCGTGATCGGCGGCATAGCGTTTCAAGGCCCGGATGGCCAACGGCTCGTCCAACTCACCGCGGCGGCAGCGGCGCTCGCAAGGGTGGTCGCAAACCCGGCCACAGACCGAGACGAACGGGTTGCGCCGGCGGATGGCGTCCACCGCGGCGTCCAGCCGCCCTTCGGCGATCAGCCCCACGTACTGCGGAACGTTCACGTGGGCCGGGCAGGCATGGGCGCACGGCGAGGCCACCAGCGCCTCGCACACCGACGCCCGGCAGTGCCCCAGGCGGATATGCTCTTCGTACTCGTCGCGAAAGTACTTCAGCGTGGTCAACACGGGATTCGGGGCCGTCTGCCCGAGCCCGCACAGCGAGGCGGATTTGATGTGCTTGCCCAGCCGTTCAAGCTCGTCGAGGTCTTCCAGCTTCCCGCCGCCGGCGCAGATGCGGGTGAGGATGTCGAGCATGTGCCGCGTGCCGACCCGGCAGGGGACGCACTTGCCGCAGGACTCGCTCTGGGTGAAGTCCAAGAAGTAGCGGGCGATGTCGACCATGCAGGTGCTCTCGTCCATGACGATCATGCCGCCGGATCCCATGATGGCCCCAACCTGCTTGACCGAATCGTAGTCCAATCGCAGGTCGAGATACTTGGCGGGCACGCAGCCGCCGGAGGGCCCGCCGAGCTGAGCGGCCTTGAAGCGGCGGTTCTTGGGAATGCCGCCGCCGATGCCGTAAATGATCTCGCGGAGGGTGGTGCCCATCGGCACTTCGACCAGGCCGGTGTTCTTGACTCGGCCGGCCAAGGCGAAGATCTTCGTCCCGCTGCTGCCCGGGGTGCCCACGCTGCGGTAGCGATCCTTGCCGTCGCGGAGGATCAGCGGCACGTTGGCGAAGGTCTCGACGTTGTTGATGCTGGTGGGCTTGCCGAGATAGCCTTTCTGGACCGGAAACGGCGGCCGGGGCCGCGGCATGCCGCGTTGGCCTTCCAGCGAGGCGATCAGGGCGCTTTCCTCGCCGCACACGAACGCCCCGGCGCCCTCGCGGATTTCGATGTCGAAGCTGAAACCCGTTCCTAAAATGTTCTTGCCGAGAAGGCCCGCCTGGCGGGCTTGATCGAGACAGACCCGGCTGTTTCGCACCGCCAGCGGGTATTCCGCCCGGACATAAATGAAGCCCCGCGTGGCTCCGATGGCGTAGGCGGCAACGATCATCCCTTCCAGGATGGCATGGGGCGTCCCTTCCAACAGGCTGCGGTCCATGAACGCCCCGGGGTCGCCTTCGTCGGCATTGCAGATGATATACTTTTCGTCGCCAGGGGCCTTGCGGCAGAAACCCCATTTCACGCCGGTTGGGAATCCGGCCCCGCCTCGCCCGCGAAGACCCGAGTCGGTCACTTCGGCGATGACCTGTTCGGGCGTCATTCCCGACAGGGCCCGGACGGCGGCCGAGTAACCGTCGTGGGCAATGTAGTCTTCCAAGTCCGTGGGATCAATCAGCCCGTTGAGCCGGAAGACCGACCGGGTTTGCTTGGCGTAAAAGGGGACCTCGTGGCTGTGGACGATCTGCTTCCCCGTCACTGGGTCGACATACAAGAGCCGGGGAATCACGCGTCCCTGGCCGACTGTCTGCTCAACAATCTCGGGAACGTCGTTTTCCGACACGCCAGGATAGAAAATGCCCTCCGGGTGAATGACCACGATCGGCCCCTTCTCGCAGAAGCCGTGGCAGCCGGTGCACTTCAGGACTACCGCGTCGGCTAGGCCGCAGCGGGCAAGCTCGCTGCGAAAGGCCTGCTGCACGCTGAGCGAACCGAAGGCAGTGCAGCCGGTGCCGCCACAGATCGAGATCATTCGCCGCTGAGCGGAAGAGGCCGACTTGAGCTTCTGCTGCACCTGGTGGAAGTCTTGGGTGGAACGCAGGGTGATCATCACGTGCTCTCCTCCCGGTTCTCCGCCGGGCCGGCAGCCTCCTCTCGCATGGTCCGCAGCACGTGTTCCAGGCGGGCGGGAGTGGTCTTCCCGAGGTACCGTCCGTCCACCACAGCTACCGGCGAAAGGGCACAGGCGCCGAGACAGGCTACGGTCTCCAAAGAGAACGACATGTCCGAGCTGGTCTCGCCGTCGCGGATGCCCAACACCTTTTCGGCAGTCGAGATCACATTCTTGCCGCCACGGACATGGCAGGCCGTACCACGGCAGCAGCGCACCAAGTGACGCCCACGGGGAGTGAGGTAAAACTGGGCATAGAACGTGGCCACCCCGAACAGGCGGCTGGCCGGCAAACCTGTCCGCTGGGACACCTCCAGGACCACCTCGCGCGGCAGGTAGCCGTAGGCCTCCTGCAACCGCTGAAGCAAGGGAATGGTATCACTGGCAGTGACCGGCGACATCTCGTCCAGAATCCGCAGCGCCGGCCTCAAGTCGGCCGACTCCACGGCGGGCATCGTGGCCATGACTTTCCTTTCAGAGGCAAGAAGGAAGACGGTAAACATGCATTCTCGCACAGCGCCCGCCGCCGGTCAACCGCGGCAGCAGCACGGCCATCCTGACCGTGCTGCTTCACGGGCTAGTGCATCGTGTCAGGTACAGGGTACCTGACCTACTGCTGCTGCGACGCAAGCTCCGCCAGCACGTTGGCGGGCACTTCAAACCCTGCTTGCGTTACCGCCTCTCGATACTCCGCAGGGGAGTTGAAGTTCCGCAAGGTTGCCAGTTCCGGATCAATATCGAGCAACTCGCGGGGAAGAACCTTTCGCGTCGGGACTGATTCGAACAGGTCGGTCATCCGCAAGCGATCGGCGGCCAGGAGCCGGTCGATGGCGGGCAGGACGCTGCACCTGTAAGCGGCCGAGAGTGGATGAGCATGCCCACCGCTATCGGGCACGGCGATCTCGTCGTCGCCGAGCAACTCGAACATCCGCCTCACAAACGCCGGAGCCAGCAGCGGAGCGTCGCAGCCGGTGGCGTAGGCCGCTTGGCAGCCGGGCGAGAGGGCCGCCAGACCGGCCCGCAGACCTTCCAACGGGCCGCGCCCCTCCCAGCGGTCGTGAACGAGGCGCACCGGGGCCGCCAAGTCTGGCAAGGTCTGATTCGGCGCGGCCACGACGATCACCTCGTCCGCCGCCTGCGCAAGGAGGCGAGCCACCCGTCGGAGCATAGGCTCCGGGCCAAAGGGCAAGGCCCATTTGGGCACTCCCATGCGGCGGCTGCGCCCGCCGCAAAGCACGATCCCGGCGTATTTCACGAGTCGACTGCTGTCACTAATGGCGAAATCCAAATCTCGAAATCCCAAATCCGAAACTCCAAATTCCAAACAAGCTCGAATCTCCAATCTCCAAACGCCACAAACGGCGGCTTCCTTTGAGCATTCGAGCTTTAGATTCGTTTGGGATTTGGGACTTGGTACTTGGGATTTGCACCTGATAACTTGAGCAACTCATCTTGGCGTGGATTCCTAGAATGGCTGCCCGGCCAGACGCGCCACCAGCCGTTCGGACAGGACCACCAGGTCCTCCGAGCAAAAACACGACTCGGCATTGGCCGGCAAGAGCAGGGTCGCCGTGGGCGGAAACTCCTCGTCCGGCGCATGCCACACCAGCCGCACCGGAAAGCGGGGAAACACATGGAAATCGTAGCCGAGATCTCCGGCCTCAACCCGTCGCCCTTGCAACTTCTCGGCGGCTGCCCGCAACTTGCCAACCTCCCGGCCGACGGTGGCACACAGACGAGCGATGACCCGCTGGTGGTAAACCCCGGCGTACGAGCGAGCGTTGGCGAGGTCGGCAAAAGTGCTTTCCGGCCCGCGCAGCTCGGGCTGGGCGGTGATCGCCAGATAGTGTAAGGCGAGGATCCCCCAGGGCAGCCCTATGGTGGCGCCATCGGCGGTGGTAATGCAGCGCTCCTGCAAGTCCACCAGAAACGCCGCATTCAGCGCTGGCAATCGCCACACCCGGCCCTCCCGTTCCGCGCCTAACCATCGCAACTGCTCGGCGTCCTGTTCGACCGCCTTGGAAAAGGCCCGCTCTTGAGCGATTCGCAGGTGCTCGGGGACCGTCTCGTGGGACATCAACAGGAGCCTCCGGGGCGTGGGCCGTGGACTGTGGGGCGCGGGTCGTTCTCGCCCCACGTTCCCACTCTCAGCTCTCAACTCTCGACCCTCCGGATGAACCCGAAGGCCCGCTGAACAAGGCGCGGGCCCGCTCTCTCCCGGCCGTGGTGTGCAAGTCGCGCTGTATCATATCCTCCAAGTCTACCGGAGCGGTCCCGCGGCCGTCGTGGGTCAGTTGCGCCAGCCGATCGGCATCGCTGATGACCTTCAACTCCGTGGTGTTGCGGTCTGCCATGGTCCGGTACGTGCGAATCAACTGGCAGATGGCGCGGATCGTGTCCCGCTGGAGGCCGGCCGGCTGGAGGATCCGCTCGGCCGGGCCGGAGTCGGCCAGCACGCACGGACGGTCGGCGATCTTCTTCAGGTTGGCCGGATCGTCTGAAATAAATTGGAGCATAACGGCGGCGGCCAGAATCAGTCGGGGATCGCCTCCCTCCTGCTCCAACAACTGCTTGGCGTGCTGGAATACCAACAGGGCGTGGGCCAGTCGCGGCGGATCGCTGCCCAATTCCCGCTCCAGGGCTTGTATCAGCCGGGCCGCCAACGAGGCGTCGGCCCGAGCCGCCGGCGCCGTATCCAGGGGGACCAAGCCCACGCACTCCCTGGCTTGCGGACACCAGCGGGCGCAGCCCATGGCCGCCTTGGGATTGGGAAAGCGGTGGCCACACTGGGGGCACCGCCCGCTCATTTCGTCGCGGAAAAGCTCGACTACCGTGCCACATTTGGGGCAGGGGAGCTCGAAGGTCGGCTCTCCGGTCCAATAGCGCCGATCCTGGCCAGGACACTTCATGCACCATCCTCCCAGCATGAACTCTACTGGCAATCCCTTCCCGGTGCAAGTCACACCGTCGGCGGCGTTTCGCCGAATTCGTGATAGGGGTCACACTTGCCACTTGTGTGCGCCTGGTGGACCTGTTATAATGCAGCACGTTGCTTGACTGGTCTGTTGCCTGCGGCCTCCCGCGAGCTACGTGGTCTGGATGCTGCCGCCGGTGGGGTGTTGAGTGGCGCGATGAAGTTGGCGATTGTCGGCAAAGGCGGCGTAGGAAAGACTACCCTCTCGGCAGGCTTGGCGCGGTGCTTGGCGGCCCGCCAACGCTCGGTGATCGCGGTCGACGCCGATCCGGACGGCAATCTGGCCGCCGCCTTGGGAGTCCCCGACGCGCGATTGCCGCAGCCCATCGCCCAGATGCGCGACCTGGTGCTCGAACGCACCAACGCCAAGGACCAGGGCGCGGGGCTGATGTTCAAGTTGAACCCGCGGGTGGACGACATCCCCGAGCGGTTCGCGGTGGATGCCGGAGGAGTGAAGTTGCTGGTCCTTGGCACCGTCGAATTGGGCGGCAAGGGTTGCATGTGCCCGGAAAGCACCGTGCTCAAATCGCTTATGCAGCACCTGTTGTTGCGGGTCAGCGACGACGTGATTCTCGACATGGAGGCCGGCCTGGAGCACATTGGCCGGGCCTCGGCCCGCGGCGTCGATGCCATGATCACCGTGGTGGAGCCGGGCATGCGCAGCGTCCAGACCGCCTTGCGAGTCCGCCGCCTTGCCAAAGACATCGGCATCGTCCGCACCTTGGTGGTGGCCAACAAGGTCCGTCAGCCGCACGAGTTGGAGGTCCTGCGCCAGGCATTGGACGGGCAGGAAATCGTGGATTTCCTGCC
>JAJYGU010000180.1 GCA_021784975.1 Planctomycetota bacterium | reverse complement strand
CCCGCGCATGGCCGATCCACAGTACGTCAAGGCGATCACCACCAATCCAGACTTGGAAACCGCCTTCTTCATGCAGGGCGCCGGCATGAGCGTGACGCTGAAGAAGCGGTAATCGCATCACTTCCTTCCGTCTTGCCGAGCAATCACCAATGACGGCGCCACGGTAAAGCAGCGATGACGAGGGGCTCTTGACCGTAGCATAGCCGACAGTATACTAAAATCATGCCGAACGAAACGCGGTTCGCTGAGGTTCGCAAAATGCTGGAAACGGCCGGCTACCGGCTGGCGCGGATCGGCGGTTCGCACCACTACTTTATCAAGCCCGGCGAGCAACCGTTCTCCATTCCTGTCCATCACGGAAAGGTCAAACCATACTATGTCCGCCAAGCCGAAAAACTCTGCCAAGGCGCTTGATCGGCCGTTCGACGCCAAGACGCTGGCTGAAGCCACGAAGATTGCCGAGCGGTATCAAGTCATTCTGGCCTGCGAGGATGGCCACTGGTACGGCCGCGGGCTGGAGTTGCCCAACGTCCACGGCGACGGCAAGACCGCCAACCAGTGCATTGAAGACACGCGAGAAGCCTTGACCGGGGCGGTGGCCTACTTACTAGAGGAAGGGCAGCGGCCGCCGTCGCCGGCTCAGGAAGGGATCCGGACGGCGCAGGTTAACGTCCGGCTGACGGCGGAAGAGAAGGCGCTGTTGGAAACCACGGCGAAACGAAAGGGTTACAGCGGGCTGTCCGATTTTGTTCGGGCCGCGGCCATCGAAATGGCCAAGTGACCGTGGCCGGGGCGTAAAGGAACGAGTCTGTAGCATCAATACCGCGCATGCTTGCGTCCAGAACACGAAGGAGATCGCAAAGACGCGAAAGAGCGAAAACACGAAACGGGCAAGGGCCACCAGCCCGCGTCCATGGGCATGCACAGACTACGCTGGCAATGGGTTCTGCGATATGGGAGGCGGTGTTGGCAACGCCAACACTTCCGCCTTGACAGCTTATGCCGACAACTATGGTACTGCGGCCGCTGATGCGGCCTTGACGACGACTGCCACAGAAGCCATCAATGCGGAGATGGCAGCCATGCCCGTTGGCCAAGGCGGCATATTCGTCCCGTTTAGCACGGTGACGATGGGCCAAATCTCGGACGGAACGAGTAACACATATCTGTGCGGTGAGAAGTACGTCGACGCGATGCACTACACCGATGGCTATTTCGACGATTACACGGTCATTTATTGCGGCTGCGATCCCGTCACCATTCGTGAGGTTTGTTTTGCCGACCTTAATCCCATCGGTTATGGACCGAGACAAGATACAGCGGGATATACCAACCAGTCAATCTTCGGCAGCGCCCACGCCGGCATGTGCAACATGGCTTTCTGCGACGGCTCGGTGCATCAGATCAGCTACGGGATCGCGCCGCATATCCATTATCAGCTTGGCAACCGCGCCGACGGGCAGGCCATCGACGCCAGCATGTACTAAGGTTTGTGAGTATGTGCCGATCGTCGGCAACGCTTTGACGGTGCAGGCGAACGTTGCCGCCGACAGGTGTCAACACCTTAGCTGCCTGTTGCCGACGGAGTAAGATGCAACGAACCACGCGCATGGTGTCCAGCGTGGTTCGTTATTGGAGTGACCAAGCATGAGCACGCAAACGATTCACCTGGAAGGCAAGTCCTACGTCATCGTCCCGAGCGAAGAATACCACCGACTCGTGACTCTCTCCAGGGCCGCGGACCTCCCCCCCTTGCCCGAACCGGACGCCAAGGGCAACTACCCGGCAATCGAGTACGCCTGCGCGACGATTGCCCGCAACATTATTCGGGATCGAGTTGCCGCGGGGTTGAGCCAGAAGGAACTGGCGAAGATGGCCGGGATTCGAGAGGAAACCCTTTGCCGGATCGAGACCGGCAAGAACATTCCCAGCGTACCCACGATCGACAAGATCGACCGGGCCTTGAAGCAAGCCGCCAAACGGGCGGTCAAGAAAGGCAGGTAGCCGAGGACGAACGTACCGCAGAACCGCTTAACTTGATGCCTAGGGGCCAGCCGCTCATCTTGTACCCCCTACCCTCCGCCTGTCGTCGCGGGGCCGGGTCTCCAGACCCTCGGAGCACTAACAGAGGACTCGCCCATGAGCCAGCCGTTTGACGCAAATAGCAAGACAAGAATGGCCAATCTTGCCAAGAGTCTGCTCCACAACGTTGGGGTAGTGATCGTGGGATTTGGATTTGCTCTCCTCGGAAGGGGACTCGATGGGCTCCTGGGGATACGCGAGTTCGACGGTCTCCCAGCCGCGGTGGCGGCTTGGCTGTTGGTGGCCGCCGGCTTTCTCTTACGGGCGTGGGCAACGTGCCAATTCTACCAGCAGCACATGAAAGTAATTTCGCTCATTCCGCCCGACGACCCGAGCGAGCCTTGCTACGAAGCGGAGACGGTACAATTGTTGCGTGAAATCGCCGAACACGTGGCGACCGGCGACAAGCAATGGATCCGGCGGCACGGAAGGGTCTACGAGCTCGTCGCATGATGGATCGATCGCCTTGACTGGGCAGGAGTCAGGCAGGGATGCCTGATCTACGATGCCGTTGGCCGCCAGTCGACCAGGTGCAGCTCGACGCTCTGCCGGCCGCGATAGTGGTTGATTACCGGGCGGAAGGCCACGTCCAGCGGGCCGTCTAGGGCGGTTAATTCTTCTCTTCGATCGCCGCAGCCGAAGGCCACTGCCCGGAGCGTTACCCCGTGCTGCGAAAGCATCATGGCCAGGTGATGGCCGCTGTTGCCCAGCGTCTTTGGCGGGCCGGCCAGGGTGGCGCCGGTGGCGCACAAGAGCGGACGGAAGTTGCCGTGTCCGAACGGGGCGAGCCGCTCCATCTGGTGCACGGTCTGGAGCGTGAACACGCTCAGCGGGGCCTCGACGTCGATGAATAGCTCGGCCACCCGCTGCTCCAGGGCAATCTCCCGCTCCGCCACGGCACAGAACGCGGTCCGAAACAGCGCCAAGCGGTCTTCGGCAATCTTCAGTCCGGCGGCCGCCGCATGACCGCCGTGAGATAGCAGGTGTTCGCTGCACGCCTGTAAGGCGGCGTGCAGATTGAACCCCGGGATGCTCCGCGCCGAGCCGATGCCCGGCCGCGTGCTCGACTTGTCCCAGGAGATCAAGACCACCGGCCGGTGGAAGCGTTCGGCCAGCCGGCCGGCCACGATGCCGATCACGCCCGGGTGCCAACCATATTCAGCCAGCACCAAGGCGGCATCCTCCGCCGGGTCGAAGCTTTCCTGGGCTTGTTTGGCGGCCGCAAGCTGAATGCTCCGTTCCAAGGTCTGCCGGGTGGCATTGAGTCCGTCGATATACTCGGCCAATTCTCGGGCCCGATCGGGCCGCTCGGTGACCAGAAGCTCCACCGCCAGTTGCGGCTGGCCCAACCGCCCGGCGGCGTTCAATCTGGGAGCAAGCTGGAAGGCCACGTCTTCGGCATCCAGCCGGAGTTTGCCGTCGGGATGCCTTTTGGGCGCGATCTTGGCGACCTCCATCAAGGTCGCCAGACCCAACGTGGGGGCGTTGGCCAGGCTCTCCAAGCCGTGCCGCACCAACACGCGATTCTCATCGACCAAGGGGACCACGTCGGCCACCGTGCCCAAGGAGGCTAGCCCCACCGCCTGAAGCAAGAACTCCCTCATCCGCGGCGACACCCGCTTGGCTCCGCTGGCCTGCTGGCAGATCGCCCAGGCCAGCTTCATGGCCACGCCCGAACCGCTCAGCCCGCCGAAGGGAGAGTTTTCGCCGGGCAATCGAGGGTGGACGATTACCGAAGCGTTGGGCAGTTGCGCGGGCGGCTCGTGATGATCGGTAATAATCAACTCGACGCCCAATTCGGCGGCAACGCCAGTCTCGGCAATGCTGGTGATTCCGCAGTCGACGGTGACGATCAGTTGCGCCCCCTCGCCAGCCAGCGTGCGGACGGCGTCGCAGTTCAGGCCGTAGCCTTCGTCGATGCGGTGGGGAACGTAGTAACGGACCTCACCGCCGAGCAGGCGCAGGCAGAGCCAGAGAATGGCCGTGCCGGTCATGCCGTCGACGTCGTAGTCGCCGTAGACCACGATCCGCCGCTTGGCAGCCAGGGCGGCATGGAGCCGCTCGGCCGCCGCCCGGCAACCGGGCAGCAACTCGGGATCATGCAGGGCAGACAGCTTCGGATCGAGGAAGCTCTGCGCTCTGGCCGGATCGGTCAGACCGCGGCAGATCAGCAACTCGGCGATCACCGCCGGGACGCCGGCGGCACGCTGAAGGGCTGCCACGCAGGCCGGGTCGTGCGAATGAATGCGCCAGCGCTTAGCCATCAATAGCCGCCCGCAGATCCATCGTAGGTCAGGCACGCGGTACCTGACACAATCGGCGTTGGAAGCGTGGGGATGTCAGGTACGGGGCACCTGACCTACTTCTTCTTCTCGGCGTGTTCGGTGTGCTTGCGGAGGCGTGGGCAGTACTTCTTCAGCGTCAGCTTTTCTCCACCCGGCTTGCGGCGGAGGAGGTAGTTGTAATCGCCGGTCTCCTTGCACACCAGAAACACGACTTCGGCCTTCTTCTTACTCTTGGCCATGCGCGGCTCTCCCAACTAAACAGCAAAGCGGCCTCGGACGGAGGCCGCAAGCCCCTATTCTACTCGATCCGGCCGCTTTGGGAACCGGTTCTGAGGAGAAAAACGGTGTCGGTTATGGGTCAGGTACGGGGTACCTGACCTACCTTGCGTGGGGAGCCGGTTGGAGAAAGACCCGCTGTTGCACGAATCCATCATCCGCCGCAGCCTTGGTGGTGAGAAAAGTCAACGCGGGCGGCGGAGGCGGGCGGTAAGTGAGCTGTTCTATATGCCGTAACATATTGTGCAACAATAGCTTGCACCGATCAACCCGCCCCGACGGCTGGTCTGGCACCCGAAGTGCTTTTGGACGTGGCTGACGCGACGTGAGGCCAATCGAGCCGGTCGCCGGTCAATCTTCTGAAACCTGCTCTTTCTGGGAGGATGCAGCCTTGTCCAAGACCCCAAGCCGCTTGGTCCGCCGAAAACTGACCCGCCGTCCGCTTCGCTCGCGCAGCACGGAGACCAAACCGGCTGCCAACGGACAGCCCGACATCGACGCGGAGGGACCGCAGGAGGACGAGATGCATGCCGACGCTTCCGCGTTCGACGACGACGCGGCCGATGGCGGCGACGCTGCTGACGCCACCGGCGACGACGATCATATCGACGACCCGGTGCGGATCTACCTGATGCAGATGGGCGAGATCCCCATGCTCAGCCGCCACGACGAGGTGGCGGTGGCCAAACGGATCGAGCGCGGCCGCCGGCGGTTCCGCGGTTGCATGTTGGCCAACGACTACATGCTTTGGGCGGCGGCCGGGCTGTTGGAGAGCATCCGCGACAACAAGCTGCGGCTGGACCGGACGATTGAAGTCTCGGTGGTGAATCTGCGGGAGAAATCGCGGCTGTTGAAGGTGCTTCCCGCCAATCTGCAAACCTTGCAACACCTGCTGCGGCAGAATCGCCGCGATTTCGCGGTGGCCATCGGTCGCCGCCAGCCGCTCAAGGCCCGCCGGGCCGCCTGGCAGCAGATTGGCGTCCGCCGACTCAAGGCGGTGCGGTTGGTGGAGGAGATGGGGCTCCGCGCCCAGCGGCTGCAGCCGGTTTTGGAGAAGCTCAAAGAGATTTCGCAACGGATGCAGTCGATCCGCCAGCATCTGGACGAACAGAGGAGCGGGCAAAGCTGCCAGCCGTCCAATCCTGCCCGAGCGGCGGAGCTCCGTAAGGAGCTGTGCCAGTTGATGCGGATCACTCTGGAAAGCCCGGCCACCCTGCGCCGCCGGCTGGTCCGCGTGGCCGAGCTGGCCAAGCAGTACGAGGCCGGCAAGCGCGAGCTCTCGGCCGGAAACCTGCGGCTGGTGGTCTCGATTGCCAAGCGGTACCGGAATCGCGGGCTGAACTTCTTGGATCTCATTCAAGAGGGCAACACCGGACTAATGCGAGCGGTGGACAAGTTCGAGTATCAGCGGGGCTTCAAGTTCTCGACCTACGCCACCTGGTGGATTCGCCAGGCGATTACCCGCGCCCTGGCCGATCAGAGCCGGACCATCCGCATGCCGGTCCACATGATCGACTGCATGAACAAGGTGCGGTCCGCTGCCCGCGACCTCTTCCAGCAGCGTGGCTCGGAGCCGACTCTGGAAGAGACGGCGGCCCAGGCCGGAATCTCGGTGGACGAGGCCCATGCGGCGGTGCGGATGAGTCGTCAGCCGCTTTCGCTCGACCAGCCGGTGGGCGAACACGAGGAGACGTACTTCGGCGAATTCCTGGAGGACCATCGCGAGCAAGACCCGCTGCTGGAGATGAACCAGACCTCGCTGAAGTCGCGGTTGGCCGAGGTGCTCGACAGCCTGGATTACCGTGAACGGGAAATCCTCCGCCTGCGATACGGCCTGGACGACGGCTACGCCTACACGCTGGAAGACGTGGGCAAGATCTTCTCGATTACGCGGGAACGCGTGCGGCAGATCGAGAACAAGGCGCTGCGGGCATTGCAGCATCCGCGGCGGGCGCGGCAGTTGGCCAGCTTTGTCGAGCGGCCGATCGCCGCCCCGCTGGTCTGCCTGGAAGGCGTTTCCACCGCGGCGGCTAAGAACGTGTAGAAAGGCGGTCGGCGAAGTTCTTCCCTCTCCCTTTGGGAGAGGGGCAGGGGGTGAGGGCACAGCGACTATAACGTCGCAATGCTAAGTCTTGCTCACCGCCGCTCGCAAATTCCCCTCACCCTAACCCTCTCCCGGAGGGAGAGGGGACTGAGATTTGGCCTCTCCCGAGGGACCGACGGGGAGGACATGTGGCGTGCTAACTACGCCTGCAGGGCCTTGTCCGAGATGTCTTTGCGGCACCAGGCCCCGGACCAGCGGATGCACTTGACCGCCCGATAGGCGTTCAGCTTGGCCTTGGCGATGGTGCCGCCCAAGGCGGTGACATTCAACACGCGGCCGCCGGCGGTTACCACTCGACCCTCGTGCAGTTTGGTGCCGGCATGGAACACCTTCACGTCGGGCAAGGCGTCGGCGTCGCTCAAACCGCGGATCGGGTGGCCGGTGGCGTACTGGCCGGGATATCCCTGGCTGGCCATGACCACCGACACTGCCGGGCGCGGGTCCCACTCCAATGGCCCCAACTGATCCAGCCGCCCCTCCACCGCCGCCTCCAACACCTCGAGCAGATCGGTCTTCAGCCGCATCAACAGCGGCTGGCACTCCGGATCGCCGAAGCGAGCGTTGTATTCCAGCACCTTCGGCCCCTGCTGAGTGAGCATCAGGCCGGCATAGAGCACGCCGCGAAACGGCCGGCGGGCGCGTTTCATGGCGTGCACCGTAGGCACGAGGATATGTTCCTCGATCCAGTGCAGCATTTCGTCGTCCACCAGCGGGGCTGGACAATACGCGCCCATGCCGCCGGTGTTCGGACCGGTGTCGCCGTCGTAGGCCCGCTTGTGGTCTTGGGCCGGCGAAAGGGTGACGATCGTCCGGCCGTCGGTAATCGCCAACACACTGGCCTCCCGACCGTCGAGCCGCTCCTCAATCACCAGCCGGTCGCCCGCGGTTCCAAAGACTCTTTGGCAGGCAATCTGCTCGACGGCCCGAATCGCCTCTTCACGGCCCGAGCAGACCACCACCCCTTTGCCGGCGGCCAAGCCATCCGCCTTCACCACGATGGGCACGTCTTCGCGGTCTTTAAGAAACTTCAGGGCGTCGGCGGGGCTGGTGAAGGTCTGGTAATCGGCGGTGGGGACATCCGCGCGACGAAGGAGGTCCTTGCAAAAGACCTTGCTGCCTTCCAATTCGGCGGCGTCGCGACGCGGTCCAAACGCCCGCAAGCCGGCTTCTTCAAAGGCATCCACCAGCCCGGCGGCCAACGGCCCTTCCGGCCCCACGACCGTCAGGCCAACGTCATTCTCCCTGGCGAACTGGATCAGGGCAGGAAAGTCGTCGGGCTTGAGATCGACGTTCTCGCCGTCGACATCGGTGCCGGCATTGCCGGGGGCCACGAACACGCGGTCGGCACGGGGGCTCTGGGCCAGCTTCCAGGCCAAGGCGTGCTCACGTCCCCCGCTGCCGATAATCAAGACGTTCATGCCATCCACCCCGTCAAGCGGTCGCCACCCAGAACTCAGTAGCACCGACTGATCTTACTGGAAAACCACCGTCACAGAAAGAGGGTGAGAAAAGGCTGGGGACGGCGGGCCCGCGCAGCATTCCGCACCAGGGCGCGGCTGGGGCAAACCCCGCCTCACGGCGACCACGCCCTTTCAGGGCGTGCCACCCGAATTCGCCCGGATTCACTCGCCGTAATCCCAACCCGGATGGCCGTAAAACGGCCGATTCAACCGACGCCTAGGAAAACCAAACACCTCGGTCGGCAAAGGGTGCCCGTAAAATGGGCCGACTTCGCTGCCGGGTTCCACCGGTCGACGATCCAACTCTGGGATGACGTGGCCGTAAAAAGGTCGAATTGCTTCCTCGTCGGTTTCTTCACCGGTCTCAGCCACCGGATTGCGGCCGACGATTTCCGCCTCCGGGTTGCGGCCGACGATGACCGCCCGAGGAGAGGGCGGCGGAACATAGGTCTTGGGGTGATAATCGTTCCAGCGACCGTCACGCCAGTACACCCACCGGCCTGCAGGCAGCCAGTACCACCACTCGCCGTTGTGAAACGTGTAGCGCCACTGTTGTTGGTCTTGGCTGGACTGTTGATTCGTAACCGTCTTCTGGTTGGCGGCCTTGGCCCCCACGGTTGCCGCCGACACCGAAAGCTGATCCGCAACCGCGGCCACCACCACAATAACGAGCCACCGCGCTATAAACCGCATCGGCGTGCCCTCACTCAACCGGCTATAAATTATAGCTCCTGGGAAAGGGGAAAGTCCATCTCATCAGTTCACGATTTCGCAAACGCGGCCTGCCGCTTCGCCGGAGATCGGCGCGGCCCATTCAGACGGTCCTATTTTTTGGGCACGAGCGGCCGAGAGGGGGGTGGGCTCGGTCGGTCAGTTGGGCCTGGCGGCGCCGCCGGCTGACTCCCGCCGGCCCCACGACCGGCTGCGGTTGCGCCCCGCAGACAATCTGGACAGAGGTACCGCACCACACACTTGTAGACCGGCACCTCAACCTCACGCTCCTTCTTGACCAACTTCTTGACACGCTTGGGATGCCCGGGTCGGGGAGCGGGGGGACAATCGCCGCTTCCGTGGCGATATCCCGGCATCAGGGGGCAGATGTCCTGGTACTCGACGGTCCAAGTGGTCTTCATCTCCTTCTTGACCTCCCGGATGATTTGGCAGGTCTCGACACACGGCACGTGCCGCCCGCACTGATCGCAACAGGTCGGACCGCCGGCATGGGCCGCGGCGGCGGAAGACGGGCCGTCCAGTGCCGAAAAGGCCAGCAGGAAGATCACGGCGGATGTCCGCATAACAGTAACTCCTACGGCTCGCGGAAAGGGACAGTCCCGTTTTTGTGGCCGACCAACGCTACCGCGTCGGTGCCCGCCACAAAAATCGGGACAGTCCCTACCTCTCACAGCGAGGTCAGAAATCCATCGCGCATCGCACCTCGAAGATGTCCATGTTCCCGCCAGTGACACGGTTGCCGGCGGCGGGGTTGTAGGTATCCATGGAATGGATGTAATTGAACATCACTCTGGTATAGGGGTTCAAGTACCAATTCAGGCCAAGGGTGTGATCGGTGGCCATGCCCGCTCCTTGGGTGGTCAGGTTGTCGAGCATGTTGAGGTAAGAGAAGCGGTAAGCCAGCTCCCAGGCACCGCGGCCGGTGGCGGTGGTGTCGTCGGCGGTTTTAACGCGGAAGAAGTCTTCGTAAGGCCGCACGCGGTCGAACACACCCAACTTGCGGTTATAGGGCCGGTTCTCGCCGGTGAGAAAATAGCTGACGAAGGCGTAGCCGCCGCAAAAATTGTTGTTGACGCCGTTTTCACGCTCGACGGTCGAGCCGAAAAACTCCGACTGAAAGGAGAGCGGGCCATATACGGTGGCCAGTTCCGCCCCAAACACCTGCCAGTCTTTTACGTCGGTTAAGGTGAAATCGGCGATTAGCGGGGCAAAGACCGACTCCGGCCGAGCGGCAAAGATCCCCAGCCCGTCAGGAGCACTGCGGTAGGCGTAGTCCAGGCCGGTGTGCAACAGCCCGCGACCGCCGCTGGGCTCGTCGTACCAGGCCAGGTAGGTACCCCGCATGGTATAATCGAGTCCCCAGTGGTCGTAGACGAAGGTGGGCGGCTGATCGAAGCCGCTCTGATTGGTGAATGCGCCAATGCCCCAGGTGAGCCGTTCGTCCTTGCTCCAATTGAAGGCTTGGATGCCGTCGTTGCGGCCGGGGACCAGGGCCGGTTCGTCGGCCACCGACCGCTCCAGGAAGGTGGTCATGCTATCGCTGGTCAGTTGTTCCAGGCCAAAGGGCTCTTTGAAGTGGCCGACGCGGACATTGCCCAACAGGGGCAGCTCGCGCACTTGGATGTAGACGTTCTTGAAGGCAGTGGATTGGTTCCTGGTGTTGACGGGGGCCTCGGCGTCGCGGTTGGCGAAGTCCATTTCGACGATATAGTCGATTACCCCGTATTCACCCAAGACGCCGATGCGGGCACGGCGAAAGCCCACCGTATTTTGGGCATTGCCGAACTGCGCGTTGCTGGCGGCGTTCTGACTGAAGTTGGCTACGTCGAACTGGAGTCGGCCGGTGGGGGCGATCAACGGGCGCACCGGCTCGGCCGGCGCGGCCGGGGCGGCTGCCTTGGCGAAGGCGGCCAACTGTTTTTCCAATTCGGAAACCCGCGTGGCCAAATCCGCGTTTTCGGTGCCCTCCGGCGGCGGTGGAGGCAGTTCGCTATAATTGGGCGGCAGGTTTCCTGGCGGCACCGGCTGGTCCGTTCCCTTCGTCTGTGGCTGATCGGTTGTCTGGGGCAAGCGCATTGGGACGGCGACGAAGGGGAATGTGGCGGATGTCTGCCCTTCCTCGGCGCGGAGGCTTGACGCAACGACGTAAAGCAGGATGCCAAGCCCGCAGATGCCGAGCCCGCAGACACGCATTCACGATCTCCCCGTCCCCCTAGGCAAGCCCACCAGCGCCGGCCCCCCCATCATTAGGGGCAAATCCATCGTTCGGTGCCGAGACCGGGAGAGTTATCGGTGGATGCCCGCGCAGCCCCCCCGATGGCGCCCAAGGCGGTTTCCTTAGTTTATCGGACCGGCAAATCCGGAAGTTTCGTCAAAACCAGGACAACCGGCAGAGTTTCGCCGCTGGTGGTACCGGATTGGAAAAGTCCCCGGGAGAGAAAAACGGGCGGGCGGTAAGGATCTACGAGTCGGCAGAGACTACGATTTTGCCGGGGCGACTTCCACCTTGTCGCCGTTGCTGAGCTCTTCGAGATTGCCGAGGATGACCGGTTCGTTGCCGCTGATACGGACCCAAGGATCGCCGATTTTCATCTTGTCGACCTCGACCCAGTTTCCGTCGCTACTGCCCCTGAGGACGAGTGCCTTGGCGGCCCTGCCGTCTTTGAGCAGATAACAGTAGGTCTCGTTGCCTTCCATGGTCAGGGCCTCTTGGGGCAGAGCGTGGACGCCTTGGCGCTGGACAAAGATCTTGGCATGGACATACATCCCCGGGCGGATGCCGTAAGGCTTGGTATCCAGATCAATTTCCGCCGACATCGAGTCGACCCGCCGGTGCAAGCCCCACGAAATGCGAGTAACCGTGGCTGGGACTTCCAGCCCGCTTAAGGACTCCACGCACACCCGCGCCGGGGACCCCGGCTCAACTTCGCGGGCGAACTCTTGGGGCACGGTGACAAAGATCCGCACCTTGTCGGTGCGGCTGACGACGAACATAGGCACTCGGCCGGAGGAGGTCTGATCGCCGTTGACCGCCTCCACATAATCGCCCCGATTCACCTTACGGTCGGTGACCACGCCGTCGTAGGGGGCGGTGATGGTCATATATTCGACCATAGCCTTCAAGCGGCCTTCTTCGGCTTGGGAGACCCTGACTTGTGCGTCTGCCGTCTTGACGTCGATCCCAGCTTTCTCCTTGTTCGCGACGGCGAATGTCTCGGCCGCCTCCTGGGCCTTGACGGCCTCGTTGGCGGCGTTCAACGCCGATTGGGCCGCATCCCATTTGTTGTGGGCTTCGGCGAGCGACTGCTGGTCGATGATGCTGGCGCCCATCTTCGACAAGCGTTTCCACTGCGAATCCCAGAAGTCCACGTCCGCCTGGTATTTTTGCACGTCCGCTTTGGCTTTCTGCCAATCAGCGCGGGCCATTTCGATCCTCGTTTGAGCCAAATCCACCAGTTTATTCGCCTGACGGACCTTTTCCTGGTTGAGCTTGACCTGTTCCTTTGTCTGTAGATGTTGTTGCACCAGCTCGGGATCGTCAATCGTGCAGAGCACATCGCCCTTCTTCACCGTGTCGCCGATGTCCTTGTTGAACTCCTTGACAAACCCGGAGACCTTGGCGTAGATCGCAGTCTCTTCATAAGCATTCACGAAGGCCGGTTCGTCCACGGTGAACTTCATATTGCGCAGTTCGGGGCGGACGATTTGGACCACGGCCCGGGTGCTGTCGTGGCCGGAGCCGTAAGCAGCGCCTCCCTCTTCCGTCTTGGTTTCGCTCTTGGATTGGTTGACCACGACGATGACCGTGCCTACCACCAACGCCAGCCCCGCGGCCAAGGCCGGCCAACCATAGCGCCGCAAGCGGGATTCCTTGGGCCGCAAGGGCGACAAATCCGGAACCTCGCCCGCTTCGATCCCATTGTCGGGGGGCCGGCGGATGGCCGGCAGTTGCGGCTCGACCAAGACGCGGGTATCCTCTTCCTCGGCCCAAGACTTGGCCAGCGGTTTCGGAGTAGGCAATGATTTCTGCATGGTAACTCCCTCCTAGCAATCGGTGATCTCGTCATCCTCAGGCGAGGTCGGCTGGACCCCAAAACGATCGTCGTCCGGCGTCCGCCCGTGTCGGGCGGCATGGCCGTCGTAGTGCTGGCTGACCGGATCGTCCGGATCAAGCGACGCCGAGACACACTGCGCACGGCCCATCAACAGCACGAAAATGGCGGGCACGATCAGCATGGTGGCGAAGGTGGAGACCACCAGCCCGCCAATGACCGCCCGCCCCAACGGCGCCGTCATTTCACTTCCCTTCTCCAATGCCAAGGCCATGGGAATCGTCCCCAGGATCATGGCAATGGCGGTCATCAGCACCGGCCGCAAGCGGTCCTTGGCCCCTTTCACTGCCGCCTGCAAGGCCGTCATTCCGCCGCGCCAGTAGTCGCTCATAAAGGTGGTGAGCATCACCGAGTTGGCCACCGAGACGCCGATGCACATGATCGAGCCCATGAACGACTCGATGTTCAAGGTGGTGTGGGTTATGAGCAGGATCACCACCACCCCGCAGATCACCCCAGGCACCGCCCCGATCGAGACCAGGCCCATCCGCGGCGACTCGAAATAGCCGGTCAACAGCACCAGGATGACCATCACCGAGGCGGCCAGCCCAAGGAACAGGGTCGAGAACATTTCTTGCATGGGAGCGATTTGGCCGCGGAGCGCCACCCGCACGCCCCGTGGCGGAGTGCCCACCTCGGCAATCGCCCGTTCAATCCGCCGCGAGGCCCGGCCCAGGTCTTCTCCCTCCACGTTGGCGATCACGCTCAAATAGCGTTGCATCGAGGCCCGGTCCACCTGGCCGGGCACCGTGCCCCGCTGCACTTTGGCCACATCGCGGATCATCAGGTTCATGTCGGCGTTGACCTTGTGCAACGGCAGGGTCTCGATTCGCTCGGGATGCTCCATCCGCAGGCAGGGGACCTGGACCTGCACCTGGTAGTCGATGCCGCTCTTGGGATCGCGCCAATAATTCTTGACCACGTAGCGGCTGGAAGAAGTGCCCACTAGCAAGGAGTCGGTCACGTCCTTGACGGTCACGCCGGTCAGGCCCGCGCGCTGGCGGTCGATATGCACGTGTACGGCCGGGTAGTCGAGTTGTTGATAAAGCTGCACATCGCGGAGCGTAGGGATCTCTCTCAGTTTGTCGCGGACTCTCAAGGCATGACGGCGAACCTCTTCGCGGCCGGGTCCAGCCACCACGACCTCGACAGGCATCAGCGAACCCAGGCTCATCACCTCGCTGACGATGTCGCCCGGCTCGAAACCCAGGAAGAACCTCTTGGCCCGGCGGGCGGCCTGATCCGGTCTCAAGCCGCTCTCGGCCAAAGTCCGCTGGAGCCAAGGGACGATCGCCTCCGGCACCGCCTGGCGGAGCCGCTCGCGCAGGGCGGCCAAGCGAATCTTGGTATCGTCATTCAACCGGACGCGAAGCTCTCCATCGTCCGGTCCCCGCATAAACAAAAGCATGTTGTTGGTGGCGGTGTTGGTGGCCGCCAGACCCACATAGCCCATCGAAATAGCCACCTGCCCACGGGTCTCCTTGTTGATCACATCGAGGATACGCACTGCCACCCGCCGGGTCAATTCATGTTTCGAGCCGGGCGGGGCGCGGAAGCGGAGCACGAACTGGCCGGAATCCACCTGCGGAAACAGCTCGGTCCCCACCTGGCGGCCTGCCAACCAGAGCACCAGCACGCACGCCACTACGTAGGCCGGCACGGTGATCCAGCGGCGCCGGGCAATGGTCCTGACCAGCCTTCCGAAGGGGGGCAAGATTCGGTCGAAGAAGGTGGCCTGCCGTGCACGGTGCCCGTGGTGCTTCATCAGCCAGACCGTGAGCACCGGCACCAGCGTGCTCGACAACAGGTAGGAGGCAATCATCGAGAAGCCGACGGCCAGCGTCAGCGGCATGAACAGCGAGCGGACCGGCTCTTTCATGATGAAGGTGGGGATGAACACCGCCAGCACGCAGGCCATGGCCAGGAATTGGGCGGCGGCGGTGGCCGTGAACGCCTGGCGGACTGCGCGGGCCAGCGAAGGGGTGTGCTGCATCTGGGAGTGGGTGTTCTCCACCATGACCACTGCCTCATCCACCAGGATGCCGATGGCCAGGGCCAGCCCGCCCAAGGACATGATGTTCAGTGTGTTGCCGGTCAGCCACAATCCCACCAGCGAGCCGATGAGCGCCAGCGGGATGTTGACCAACACCACCACCACGGTGCGCAGGTCGCGGAGAAAGACCAAGATCATCAGTCCCACCAGGATGGTCCCAATGGCCGCCTCGGTGGCCACCGACTTGATGGCCGCCCGCACGGTGGGCGACTCGTCGAACTCGTAACGGACCGCGACGTCTTCGGGCACCACCTCGCGAAAGAAAGGCAAAGCATTCTGAACCTGGTTGACCACCGTCAACGTAGAAGCCGTGTCTTTCTTGACAATCGGCAGGTAGACCGACTTGGAGCCGTTCACCAACGCGCAGCCGTAGTTGATGTCGGTGGTGTCCTCCACGCTGGCTACATCGCGGACGTAGACGTTCTTGCCGGGCATGATGGGAATGTTGCCCAGCTCCTTCGGGTCGCTGGCCATGGCATTGGTGGGCACCATCGGCATCTCTTCCTGGGCGTACAAGTTCCCGGAAGGGGCCACCAGGTTGCCGGAGTTGAGGGCCTTCACCACGTCTTCCGGCGAGAAGTTGTAGGACCGCAACTTATCGGGATCGACGGTGATCACAATCGCCCGCGTGTTGCTGCCGAAGGGGGCAAACGATACCGTGCCCGGAATCCGCTCCCTTAGCAACGGCCGGATGC
>JAJYGU010000013.1 GCA_021784975.1 Planctomycetota bacterium | reverse complement strand
GTATTGCGGTGGAAACGATGTCGGACCTGGAGGAGGCCAAGCTGGCGGTGGCCGCCGCCCGCGAGACCGGCCTGCCGGTGGCGGCCTGCATGACTTTCGATTCGGGGGCCAAGAAGGACCGCACCAGGATGGGCGTCAGCCCCGAGCAGGCCGCCGAGCAATTGACCGCGGCGGGGGCCGACGTGATCGGCTCGAATTGCGGCCGGGGCATCGCCGGCATGGTGGAGATTTGCCGCCGGCTGCGGGCGTCGACCGATCGGCCCGTCTGGGTCAAGGCCAACGCCGGCTTGCCGGAAATCGTCGACGGCCGGACGGTCTATCGACAGACGCCCGAGGAGTTCGCCGCCTACGTTCCGCAGTTGGTCGAGGCCGGGGCCGGCTTCATCGGCGGCTGCTGCGGGACCACCCCGGAGTTCATCCGTGCAGTGGTGGCTTCACTGCAGAACGCCTAGTGCCTTTTCAACCGCCGCAGTTGGCCGCAGGCGGCCCGGATCCGATCGCCCTTGCGAAAGCGAATGTTCACGTTCAGCCCGCTCTGGGTCAGGATTTCCACAAACTTCGCGGTGGCGGTGGGCGTGGGTGTGCGGTAAGGCAGCCCCGGCACCGGATTGTAGGGTATCACATTCACCAGGGCCGGCCGGCCGCGGAGCAAGGCGATCAACTGCCGCGCATGGTCCGCTTGATCGTTCACCCCGGCCAGCAGGACGTACTCGAAGGTCACCCGCCGCTTGGTAAGGGCGAAATACTCGTCGGCAGCCTCCAGAACCGCAGCCACCCCGAAACCGCGATTGGCCGGGACCAGCTCGTTCCGCAAGGCATCGGTGGCGGCGTGCAGCGAAACCGCCAAATGGTACTGGCAGTTCTCCTCCGCCAGCCGATGGATGCCGGCCGGAATGCCCACGGTGGAAATCGTGATCCGTCGCGCGCCGATGCCCAGCCCGTCGCGATCGGCGGCCATGGCCAGCGCGGGCAGCACCGCGTCGAGATTCAACAGCGGCTCGCCCATGCCCATCACCACTACGTGGCTGAGCCGTTCATCTTCGGCCAGTAAGCGTTGGAGGTGCAGCATCTGCTCCAGAATTTCACCGCTCGACAGATTGCGTCTCACACCATCCAGTCCAGTGGCACAGAACGCGCATCCCATGGCGCAACCGACTTGCGAGCTGAGGCAGACCGTGCAGTGCTGCTTGTCGTCGCGCAACAGCACACATTCGATCCGCTCGGCGTCATGCAGCTCCAAGAGAAGCTTTTCCGTCCCATCGCCAGCCCGGCGACGCTCGACAATGTAAGTCGTCCAGATCGCGAACTCGGCGGCGAGCTGTTTGCGGAGTTCCAGCGGCAGGTCGGTCATCTCGTCGAACGCCGCGGCGCGCTTCTGGAATAGCCACTTCCGCACCTGTGCGGCACGATAGCCCGGCAGGCCGCGATCAGTCAACCAGTCGCGAAAGCCCTCCGGCGATTGTTCAAGAAGGCGGAGCATGGCCGCGCACCTCCTCAATCTTCTGGGCCACTTCGCCCCGTTCAATCGCCGCCTCAAACGCCTCCAGATCCGCATAGAGCGCGTGACTGAGGTACTTGACGGCCCAGTTGTGCCGCAGAGGACTGATGGTAATCACCGCCGCGCCGTTCTGATACGCCTCCCACATCTCAATGGCCGTGCCCATCGAGGCCGCGGGCACGAAGGCCAGCAGCACGTCGATCTCGCGGCACATGCGGTTGTGTTGGAAGAAGACCCGTTTTCCCAACAGATCGTCGTATCCCAAGGACTCGGCGTGGTTCGCCCGCGGATCGTACACGACGGCCTGTGGAAAACTCCGCGCGATCAGCCGGGCAATCCGTTGCCGGTAGTCTTGATCGTGGAGCGTCGCTTCGGTGTGGGAACCCTGCATGATTCCGGCTAGAAAGAATTGCATGAGACGGGAGATTCTTGAGGGCCTGGTGGTGGGAATAGTAAGACTGGCCGCCGCCTCCGCTTAGCTGGCCGATCGGCGGGTACGCGGCTAGGCGGTAGGGGAAAGAGGGATCTGGAAACCCGCGCGCACAACAGTTAGAATACCGAATTAATGGGCATCGCGACCTGCCTCCGTCAGGGGGAATGATTGGCGTGCGGTTTCGCCCGACTCAGACTGCGTGACAAACTCGAGGAGAGACATGGCTCGTAAGATATTAAATCGTAAAGAGTTACGCCAGGAGAGCGAAGCGGCGGAGCACGCCGAAGCTGAGACGAAGGTGGCCGCCAAGAAGCCCGCTGCCAAACGTAAGACCCGCGCGAAAGTCGCCAAGGAGGTGCGTCTGAAGGCCTTTTGGGGCGTGTTCAATCAGTCGCTACGGCGGATTGCGTTGTTTGAGTACACCCAGCGGTCGGAAGCCGACAAGAAGGCATCCGAACTGACGGAGTCGCAAAAGTCGCCGCATTTCGTCCAGCTCGTCAAGGAAGTCATCGAGGATTAGCTTCAGCGTTGCAGGGCATAGAGGAGCACGTTCAGCCCAATGCGAGCGGCGTCTTCGCGGAGGTAGCCGCGGCATTCGGGCGAATTGCGTTTTTCCAGGGCGCAACTGAGGTCGAAGGGCGAAAAGACTACCCCCCAGCGGTCCTGGAACTTGATGCCCTCCAGTTCCGGCGGGACCTGCTTGACGGTGCCCTCCAGCGGCCCGCCACTCGCGCCTCGCGTCGCCGGATCGCGCCGCGAGACCGTCTTCAGATTGAATCCCCCGTAGGTCGTTGTCCAGATGGGATCGTCGGCGAGAATCCGTTCCAGTCGGTGGTTGGGAAAGATGGTGGCCATCTCCTGGCGGAACGACTCGGTGAACGCCGGGCTGGCGCAGATCGAATCGGCCAGCAGCATCCCGCCGCGTTCCAGATAGGTCTTCAAACGCTCTCGCTCGGCGGGCGTGAAGTGAAAGGCGGTCCGGCCGTGCATAAAGACCAATGGGTAATCGAATAGCGACTCGTCGGTCAGGTCCAGCAGCGTCTCGCGGACGCCGGTGCGGATTTTCAATTCGCGGGCGGCGGCCTCCATCAGATTGATCACTGCCCGCGGGGCGGCATTGCAGCCGCCGGGATGCCGCAAGGTAGCCACCTCGAGTCGGCCGCGCTGCGGTTGTTTGCTGCGGCGGGTTTCGGCTCGGGCCCCGAAAAAGCCCTCCTTGGTCTGCAATTCGCGATTGGTGGCGTAGGCCAGCACATTCAATCCGAGCGAGGCGGCCGCGTTGATCTGGGCCTGCACCACCGGGCTGTACTGTTCGCCTCGCTTGGGACGCGATAATTCCCACAGGCAGGAAAGCGACGGACGGGGCTGCTCGGGTGGGTCGAGCGGGGCATAGATCACGCTGGTGCGGCAGCCGAACTCGATTCCCCATAGCGGCCGCAACTGCCGCGGATCGACCTTCTCTTCGGCATACCACACCGGGTGTTCCGGTTCCAAAGGCCGCAACTTGTACTCCGGCTCGGGGAAGGCCAGCCCCATCAGCTCGCGGAATCCCTTGTCGAAACCGCTCCCGCCGCAGTAGGCCTCGGCGAACAGAAAGCCCCCGCGGTCCAGATAGTCACGGAGTTTGCGGGCCAACAGCTGCCGCTCATCGCGGTACTCCGGCAACGGGCTTTGGCTGCCGCACAAGTAGAGCACTGGCGTTTGCAGCAGGTCTTCCACCGTCGACTGCCGCAGGTCGACCACTTGCCAGGTCAGGTCACGCTTCCAGCGCGACTCGACGTAGCGGGTGAGATTGTTCACGTCGCTGCGGTGCCGGTTCCAGTCGTAGTCCGGCGCGTGCTTAGCCTTTCCTAACAACACCGGCCAGCGTCCTTTGGAGAGAAACAGCAGAGCGAAGCTGGTGCCGATGATCGGCTCGCTCTCGCCGGCCCCGACACTGGTCCAGTAGCCCGATAGGCTGTCTTGCTGGCGGACCAGCCAATCGGCTCCCTCACGGTACCAGTCGTGGTCGCCGATGAACCGCCGGGCGGAGAGCCGTCCAGCCCTCTCCAGACCGTAAAGGTAATAGAGGGCAAAGACCTTGTAATTCTGGTTCCGCTTGACGGAGAAATGGAGTTGAAGCCAATTCAGGGCCAGATCGATCCGCTCGTCGTCACCGCTGCTGGATGGCGGGACGCAACAGTCGATGTGGTCGCCAATTACTCTGGCATCGGGCGGTCGAATCCGGTCGTCGACAATCACCAGCGAACTGATGCCGGCGCAGGTCATGCTGCCGGTGTGTGGCTGTTCCCCGGGAGGGGGAAACTTGTAATAGCTCCAAGAGCCGTCGTCATTTTGCTCGTTTTCCCAATACCTTCTGGCCAGCCGCCAGGTCTGATCGCTGGCCGAGACGCCGACCCGCTCCGCCTCGTACAAGGCCAACAAGGCAAACTGCGAATTGGAATTGTCGACGTGCATTTCCGGATAAGCCCAGCCTCCCTTGTGGCTGCCCGAAGTGACTTGGTGGGCCTCCAGCCATTTGACGTTCCGCCGGATCAGCGACAAATCCCGCTGCGGCACGGCCCGGGCCAGCGCCATGGTCGCCAACGCGGTAGCGTAGGTCTTTTGCGGCTCCATCTTGCGGAGCACTTCCAGTGCCTTCTGAATGCACGGATCGCTGGGCTCGACGCCGGAATTCAGCAGGGCCAAGGTACATAAGGCCGTCGTTCCGCCGGGCTGGGTCTCGAACTCCTTCCACGCCCCGCTAGCGTCTTGCTGCGACTTCAGGTATGCCACCCCGCGGTCGATGGCCTTGCGGACCTGTTCGGCCGTAACCTCGCTCAGGCGGGCCACCGCCGGCAGCCTTGGCCTTCGGAGGCCTTGCGCCCGAACAACCGCTATCCCCGGTCCAACTAGGACCCCGGCCAGCACAATCGCGGCCGCGGCATGCTTCATCGACGAACTCCACTTCCCCGGCAGCGGCATTGCCGGCACCACTGGCTTTGCAATCCTTAGCTAGAATGATACCATCGGAGGAAGAGGATGCAACCACCAGCCTATCGAAGGGATCTCACTTGACCGCCACCAAAACACGCAATCTGGGCGACGTGCTGCAGGAGTTCAGTCAGCATCGGCACTTGATGCAAGACGAGCTGCAAAAGGTGATTGTCGGGCAGGCAGAAGTGATCGAGCAGATCTTCGCCGCCATCTTCACCCGCGGGCACTGCCTGCTGGTCGGCGTGCCCGGGCTGGCCAAGACCCTCATGGTGAGCACCTTGGCGCGGATCCTGGACATTCAGTTCAAACGCATCCAGTTCACGCCCGACCTGATGCCGTCGGACATTACCGGCACCAACGTGCTGGAAGAGAACGAGGTTGGCCGCCGCGACTTCCGTTTTGTGGAGGGGCCGATCTTCACCAACATCCTGCTGGCCGATGAAATCAACCGCACCCCACCAAAGACCCAGGCGGCCTTGCTGCAGGCCATGCAGGAGCGCGAGGTGACGGTCGGGCAGACGACCTACGCCCTGCCCGATCCGTTCTTTACCATCGCCACCCAGAATCCGATCGAGCAGGAAGGCACCTACCCCTTGCCGGAGGCGCAGCTCGACCGCTTCATGTTCAACGTCAAGGTCGATTATCCGTCGCAGGACGAGGAGGAACGCATCTTGGCCAGCACTACCCGCGGCGAGCGGCCCGAGGTGCGCAAGGTTTTGTCGGGCAAGGCGATTTTGAACCTGCAGTCGCTGGTGAATAAAGTGGCGGTGAGCGAATATATTGTAAAGTACGTGTCGCGGCTGGTTCGGGCCACGCGGCCCAAGGAGCCCTCATCGCCGGAGTTCGTCAAGGAGCTGGTGGATTGGGGGGCCGGTCCGCGGGCAGGCCAGTTCTTGATCCAGGGCGGCAAGGCCCTGGCCGCCATGGACGCCCGCTTTTCGGTGGCCATCGAAGACGTGCAGAAGATCGCCATCCCCGTGCTGCGGCACCGCATCAGCACCAATTTCCAGGCCCAGGCCGAAGGGATGAGCAACGAAGACATTATCCAGCGGCTCCTCCGCGACGTTCAGCCGCCGGAGATTCCGAAATATGAGAAGGGATAGGGGCGTCATGGCCACGGTTTACATCGAGACGTCCATTGTTGGATATCTGGCGGCGTGGTCTCGGGACGCCGTGATTTTTCAAGCCCGTCAGCAGCTAACCCGCGAGTGGTGGCAGATCCATCGCGTGCGCTATGACCTGGTAGTATCGCAACTGGTGCTGGACGAGGCGGCACGCGGCGATAACGAGGCCGCGGTGGAGCGTCTGCGCCTGCTCGCCGGGATTCCGGTCCTGCACAGGGCCGACCGGCGCATCGACGCGGTTGCGGACGAACTGCTGGCAACTCACCTCCTGCCCGCAAAGGCCCGGTCGGACGCCATGCACGTTGCCATTGCGGCGGTCCATGCCGTAGACTACTTGTTGACGTGGAACTGTAGACATATCGCCAATGCGGATATTCTTCCCAAGGTTTATCGGCTGTTGACGAACGTGGGATATTTTCCTCCCCTGATCGTCACGCCGGAGGAGTTTTCTCAGTATGTCTGAACCGATTTACGAAGATCCAGTCGTTGCCGAAATTCACGCAATCCGTGCGCAGATGCTGGCTGAATGCGGCGGGGATCACCACAAGTTGATGGAACAGGTGGACGAGCATGAGAGGGCCTCGGACCGAAGGATTATCCCGGCGCCGCCGCCAGCGATGCCAGTAGCGAAACAATCTGCCGCGGTTCCAGAGAGCGAGGAACGCAGCCGGTAACATCGCCAGCGGGGACGAAACATGGAACTCATAAACGAGGAACGCGAAGCCGTCGAAAAGGGGAACGTGCTCAGGTATGTCATCCCCGGCTCCCGCGTCCAGTGCGTTGTCGTGCGCGAAGATCTGCTCGACCCCTTGCCCGCCCGACTGGACTACTCTGCCTGTGACGCAGACGATCTTGCCGCGCTGAGGGCTGAGGTCTTGTCGGACGAAGATTGGACTATGCCCGAAGAACCCGCGCCACACTAGCTCGCAGCGCGATGGGGCGCAGCGCAACGTCGGATCGTGTCGTTCGCCGGCTGGGCCGCTTGTCGGACTCGTTGATGAAGCAACTCTCGGACAGCCTTCGCGACGGATTGGGCCTGTAGTGTGGTGCGGAGCCGTGAGAAGGGAGCGGTTATCGAGGATGGGCCGGACGCTTGATTGCGACTCGCGGCCATTCGGTACATTACTGGCCGGGCAAGAGCAGTGTGAGGGAACTATTGTGTCACGCAAACTAACGGCCATCAAGTCCAGTGGCTTGGTATTGTTCGGCTCTCCATTGCTGGTGTTTGCGCTGAGCTATCACGGCATTGGACCCGAATGGTCGCCGCTCATCGGCATCTATGTCCACCGCTGAAAAATATCTGAAGCCCGAGGTGGTCAACCAGATCAAGCGGCTCGACCTGCGCGCGCAATTCATCGTGAAGGGCTTCTTGTCCGGGCTGCACGCTAGCCCGTTCCACGGCTTTTCGGTCGAGTTCAGCGAGCACCGCAAGTACACCCCCGGCGACGACCCCAAGGACATTGACTGGCTGGTGTACGCCAAGACCGACAAGTATTACGTCAAGAAGTTCGAGGCGGAAACCAACATCACCGGCTACCTGGTGATGGACCTCAGCCGCTCGATGGGCTATACCTACCGCCAGGAACTCAACAAGTTCGAGTACGCCATTTGCCTGGCGGCCGCCCTGTGCTACCTCATGATTCACCAGCAGGACCCGGTCGGGCTGCTGACCTTCGACACCAAGATCCGGCAGAGCCTCCGGCCCAAGGCCCGGCGGAGCCATTTGGGCGACGTGCTCTCGCTCTTAGCCAATCTCAAGCCCCGCGGGGCCACCGACATTGCCCGCAGCCTGGTGCAAGTGGCCGCCATGCTGCGGCACGCCAGCCTGGTGATGATCTTTTCCGACCTGCTGACCGAGCCCGCGCCGGTCTTCGAATCGCTGTACCGGCTGCGGCACGGCGGGCACGACGTGATCCTGTTCCATGTGCTTGACGAGGCCGAGGTCCGCTTTCCCTTCGACGGCATGGTGGAATTGCAGGAGCCGGAGGCTCACGAGAAGCTGGCCTTGGATGCGGCCAGTTTTCGCCCCTCGTATCTTGCCGAGTTGGAAGAGTTTCGTCAGACCTATCGCCGAGAGTGCTTTCAGGCCGGGGTGGATTACGTGCCGCTGGACACCAGCATGCGGTTCGACCGGGCGCTGACCGAATACCTGGTGCGGCGGAGCGGACGCGGCTGAGCAATCAGGGGTCACGGCTGAGCAATCGAGTACAATGTCAGTAAGGCATGACATTCGTTAACTTCTCACTGCTGGCCGGGACGGCGTTGGTGGCGCTGCCGATCGTGCTGCACCTGATCATGCGGCGGAAGCCGACGCTATTGGAGTTTCCGGCTCTGCGGTTCTTGCAGAAGCGGCACGACACCAATCAGCGGAGCTTGCGGCTGCGGCACTTGCTGTTGCTGCTGCTTCGCGCCGCGGTAATCGCTTTGTTGGCCTTTGCGTTGGCGCGACCCAGTTTGAAGCTGAGCGGGGGCATGGGCAGCCAGGAAGCGCCCGTAGCGGCAGCCCTGATCTTCGACGCCGCCCCGCACATGCAGTATCGCCACGAGAACCAAACCCGGCTGGAAGCGGCCAAGGACCTCGGCCTGTGGCTGTTGGCGCAATTGCCCGAACAAAGCCAGATCGCCGTGCTCGACACCCGGCTCGGCACCGCCGCCGTGTTTCAGGCCGATCGGGGGGCCGCCAAGGACCGCATCCAACGGCTGGAGGCGGTTTCCAACTCGCAGCCGTTGGCGGCCGCGGTTGGGGCGGCCGTACCGTTGCTTGCGCAGAGTCAACTGCCCCGCAAGGAGATCTACATTTTCACCGATCTCTCGCGTGGGGCCTGGCCGGCCGAGGCCGCGGCCCAGTTGCGCAAGCAGCTCGGCTCGCTCAGCGACGCCGGCGTCTACGTGGTTGATGTGGGCGTGGACCATCCCGCCGACTACGGACTGGGCGACGTGCGACTCTCTGCCGAAGTGCTCGCCAATCGCGGCGACTTGACGGTGGCCACCGACCTGACCTGCGTCGGGGCGGCCGCCGAGCGCAGCATCGAGTTGCAACTGCGGGACGCCAAACGCAAGCGGGAAGAGCACCGCCAGCGGACCATCACGGCGACCCCGGGGGAGTTGCATCCAGTCGAGTTCCGTCTTGCCGGGTTGGCGCCGGGCATTTATCAGGGGAACTTGCGGATTATCGGTCAAGACGGACTAGCCGCCAACGACTTGCGCTATTTCACCGTCGAGGTGAAGGAGGCCTGGCGAGTCCTGGTGGCCGCGCCGCCCTCGCTCCACTGTGATCCACGGTACTTGACCGAAGCCCTGGCGCCGACGCGGTGGCGCAAGGAACATTTGGCCCGA
Organism: Planctomycetota bacterium; assembly: GCA_021784975.1. Lineage (GTDB taxonomy): Bacteria > Planctomycetota > Planctomycetia > Pirellulales > Thermoguttaceae > JAJYGU01. The sequence goes on along the minus strand of JAJYGU010000013.1, from coordinate 6,445 downwards.
TTCCAGTGCGATCTGTGCGATTGGCAAGAGTTGCCCACACGGCCGCTGTCCGACTATGCGGCGGTGTGCTTGCTCGATCCGGCGCCCTTGGAGCCCGCCATGTGGAAGAGGTTGGCCGAGTACGCCGCCGACGGTCACGGGGTGGCGATCTTCTTGGGCCGCAATGCCGCGCCCGGCGGCTCGTTCAACGACCCGCAGGCCCAAGCCGTCTTGCCCGGCAAGCTGCTGCGTCCTGCGCCGCGGTCGGGAGGCGACGTCTACCTCGCCCCGCGCGATTACCAGCACCCGATCCTCGCCCCCTTTCGCAGCCTGGCCGGTTCGGTCCCCTGGCAGCTCTTTCCGGTGCTCGACTGGTGGAACCTCGGCGATCCGCCCACCGGAGTCACTACCGTGTTGTCCTACAACAACGGCCGCCCCGCCCTGCTGGAACGCGCCGTTGGGCAAGGCCACGTGCTGACCATGACTACGCCGGTGTCCGACAATCCCAACCGGCAGCCCTGGAACGTGTTGCCGGTTACGATGCAATCCGAGCCCTGGCCTTTCGTAATGCTGGTCAACCAGTTGCTGACCTACGCGGCCGGTGGCAGCGAGCAGCAGTTGAACTATTATGCCGGACAAACGGCGACGCTGCTGTTGGACGGCCCCGCCCAGCGCCAGAGCTACCTGCTGTTTTCGCCGGGGGACCTGACCTTTCCGATTCCGGCGGAATTGGGCCGCCGCGATCTGAGCATTACTGCCACCGATGCGGTGGGCAACTATCGGCTTCAGGCCGGCGGCAGCCGCGGGGTGGATTTGGGCTTCAGCGTCAACTACGCGCCCGATGAAACGCGGCTTGATCGGCTCGGCGATGCGGAGCTGAAGGAGATGTTCGGCACGGTCAAGTTTCACCTGTCCCACAGCCGCGGCCAGATCGACCGCGACGTCAGCGTCGGCCGCGTCGGCCGGGAACTGTTTCCCCCCCTCATCGTCCTGCTGGCCGTGGTGCTGGCCCTGGAGCTGTTCGTTTCCAATCGCTTCTACAAGGAACTCTGACCTGTCCGATGTTCCGCCTTTCCTTCTATCCCGTCTTCGACAGCTACCTGTTGGCGCTGGCCATCGGGCTGCTGTTGGCGACCGTGATGTGGTTCGGCCCCAGCCGGCGGCGGATCTCCGGATGGCGGCGGGCCTGGTTGACCTTGCCGCGGGCCATCGTGGTCCTCTTGGTGGTCTTGGCCATGCTTCGGCCGACGCTGATCTACACGCGGACCGCCAAGCAGGCCGCCACCTTGATCGTGCTGGCCGACCAGTCGCGGAGCATGTCGGTGCCGGATGCGGTGGGCAACAAGACACGTTTCGACGCCATGCGGGATGCCCTCTCGGCCGCCGCACCGGAGTTGGCCAAGCTGCAGAAAGAGTTCGAGCTCAAGGCGTACACTTTCGATGCCGATGCCCACGAAGTGCCCGCCGATGCGGGTCGGATCGAATTACCCGATAAGCCCGACGGTCCGCAAACCGCGATCGGCGCGGTTCTGGAAGACGTGGTCCGCCGCGAGGCCGGCAAGCGATTGCTGGCGGTGGTGCTCCTCAGCGACGGGGCCCAGCGGGCCTATCCGCCCCGCGACCTCCCCGCGCAGACCGCCGCCGCCCGGCTGAGCCATCTGGACGTTCCGCTGTATACCTTGCCGTTCGGGCAATCGCGCGGGCTGGGCGAGGCCAAAGACGTGGCCCTGAAAGACCTGGTAGCCAATCCGACGGTGTACGTCAAGAATGAGCTTTCCATCCGCGGCCAGCTTCGCATCGACGGCTATGTCGACCGCGACATCCCGGTCCGGGGGCTCTTTGAGACCTCGGCGGGCAAGATGGAAGTGGTGGCGGAGAAGAAGGTCAAAGCCACCGCCGACGGCCAACTCGTGCCCGTCGAATTGAGCTACATCCCGCAGACGCCGGGCGAGTTCAAGCTGACCCTGGAAGCCGTCCCTCAGCCCGGCGAACTGGTGACCACCAACAATCAACTGAGCACCTTTGTCACCGTGCTCAAGGGCGGACTGAACGTGCTTTATCTCGAAGGCGCCCTTCGCCCGGAAGACAAGTTCTTGCGGCGCTCGTTGGATGCCTCGCCCGACATCAAAGTCGACTTCCTGCGGACCCCGCTGCCCAACTTGTCCGACCGCTTCCGGCCGGGCAAGTACGACGTGTATTTGCTGGGCGATCTACCCGCCGAGGCGTTTCACGGCGACGAGTTGAACCAACTGGCCGAATGCGTCAATCGCGGCGCCGGCCTGATCATGATCGGCGGGCTCGACAATTTCGGACCGGGCGGCTACGACCGGACGCCGCTGGCCAAGCTGCTGCCGGTGCGGATGGACCGCTTGGAGCGGCAAAACCCCAACGAGCCGGTCCGCTCCGACTTGCAGCAGCCCGGTCCTTTGAAAATGCGGCCCACCTCGTTGGGACGGATGCATTTTGCCCTGATGCTCGCCGGCAACCCCCAGGAAAATGAGGCCCTCTGGTCGAAGCTGCCGGCGTTGGATGGGGCGAGCAAACTACAGCCGCGCGAGTCGGGGGCCGTCGTGTTGGCCGACGCGGGAGAAAATGTGCCGCTACTGATTTCGCAGAGCTTCGGCGACGGCCGGGTGATGGCCTTCGCCGGCGACACCACCTGGCGATGGGTCATGCACGGTTTCGAGGCGGCCCACAAGCGATTCTGGCGACAGATTATCCTTTGGCTCGCCCGCCACGACCAGGCGCAGGAAGGGAGCGTCTGGGTCAGGCTGACACAACCGCGGTTCCCGCCGGCGCAACGGGTGGAGTTCACCGTGGGCGCCAATGCGCCGACGGGCGATCCCGTGGGCGGCGCAGCTTTCCAGGCCCAGATCGTTCTGCCCGATGGGACGCGGCGGCCTTTGTCGCTGGCCCGTCAAGGCGAGCAGATGGTCGGCTCGTTTCGCGATACGCAGACCCCGGGTGATTACGCGATCGAAGTCACCGCGACGCAAAAGGGCCAGCCCTTGGGCAGCGCGCGGGCACGATTCTTGGTATTCCAACAGGATTTGGAGCTCGACAACGCCTCCGCTGATGCGGACAGCCTGACCAGCCTGGCCGCCATGACCCACGGCGAATCGGTGGCGCCCGAGCAGTTGCCGGCGTTGATCCGGCGCTTGGTGGCCGGCACGCAATCGTTGGATGTGGTACAAGAGACCAAAAAAACTTTCTGGGACACCTGGTGGTTCTTTCTGACGCTGGTCGGCCTGTTGGGTTTGGAGTGGTACTTGCGGAAACGGTGGGGGTTAGTATGACTGCCGGTCCGTTTAGACAGATTGCGCAGTCTGCGCAGGCAGTGAGTGCCCTCGGCAACCCCTTAAATGCGCTTAATTACAACCTACCCTTGAGAACGGGAGGGAAACAGGGTACAAGGCAATGGATATGAGCACCGAACAACCGCTCGACGCCCAACTGATCGAACAGACCAAACAGCAGATCAAGTCGCTGGTGGCCGAAGTGGACCAATTGGCCAAGGCGGACATCGCCCCCGAGGAGTTCTACAGCGAGTTTCTGCCGCGGGTGGTGTCGGCCTTGGCGGCCATGGGGGGAGCGGTCTGGACGCTGAATCAGGAAGGCCAACTGGCCTTGCAGTACCAGATCAATCTTCAGGCCACCGGGCTCCGCGAATGCCCGCAAGAAGTGCAGGCCCAACACAGCCGCCTCCTTTATCGCGTTGCCTCCGGCAACGAAGGCATGTTGGTGCTGCCGCACGCCGGGCCGGGCGACGACCAAGACAATCAGGCCGCCAATCCGACCAACTTCTTGTTGCTGTTGGGTCTGTTGCGGACCGACTTGGAGACCATGGGGGTGGTCGAGGTGTTCCAGCGGGCCGAGACCGGGCCGGCCACACAGAAGGGCTACTTGCGATTCCTGATGCAGATGTGCGAGTTGGCCAGCGATTTCCTCAAGAGCCACCAACTGCGGCATTTCTCCCATCGCCAAGTGATGTGGACCCAGTTGGAAGAGTTCGCCCGCGTGGTGCACGACTCCCTCAATCCGCGGGAAACCGCCTTCACCATCGCCAACGAAGGCCGGCGGCTGGTCGAGTGTGATCGCCTGACGGTGGCGATCTGCAAGGGGAAACGTTGCGTCGTCGAAGCCGTCAGCGGGCAAGACGTCTTCGACAAGCGCTCGAACACCGTGCGGCTGCTGGGCAAGCTGGCCACCGCCGTGGTGGCCAGCGGCGATCCGATGTGGTATACCGGCGACACCCGCGACATGCCGCCCCAGGTGGAAGAGGCGGTGCAGGCCTACGTTGACGAAGCCCATTCGAAGACGGTGGCGGTGTTGCCGTTGCGGCGCCCCCCGCCGCCTGAAGAAGACGATCCCAACGAGCGGACCAAGCCCGAGGCCCCGGTGGGGGCCCTCATCGTCGAGCAGATTGAAGACAGCCGCGTGCCGGCCAGCCTGATGCAGCGCGTCGAGGTGGTCTGCCGCCACAGCTCCACCGCCTTGGCCAACGCCAAGGAGCACCAAGATCTGTTCCTCATGCCGGTATGGCGGGCGTTGGGCAAGACCCGCTGGGTGCTGCAAGCCCGCACCTTGCCCACCACCCTCACCGTCCTGGCCGCCGTATTGCTGGTGGTGGCGGTTCTCAGCTTCTGGCCGGCGCCCTTCCGGCTGGAATCCCAAGGGACCTTGGAACCGGTGAACCGGCAAGACATCTTCGCCCCGATCGACGGCGTAGTCAAAGCCCTTTACTGCGACCACGGCGACAAGGTTGCCAAGGAGCAATTGCTCGCCAACCTTCGCAATACCGACTTGGAACTCGCCATTACCGACGTCCAGGGCCAATTACTGGCGGCTCGTGAGCGCTTGGCCGCCGTCCAGCGGTCCCTGTGGGACGAGCGGGCGCTGAAGATCGACGAACGCTACCGGTTGTCCGGCGATCAGGCCGAGTTGTTCCAGAAGGTCAATAGCTTGGAGGCCCAATTGGCCTTGCAACAGGCCAAGCAGCAGGACCTTTCCATCCGCAGTCCGCTCGACGGGCTGGTGGTCACTTGGGACCTGCGGAAGCGCTTGATCGACCGGCCGGTGCAGCGCGGCCAGTCGTTGATCCGGGTGGCCGATCCTAACGGCCCCTGGCAACTGGAGCTGGACATGCCGGAGAACCGCATGGGCCATATCGCCGCCGCGCAGAAGAAGCTGGGCGACAAGCTGGAGGTCTCCTATATCCTGGCCACCGAGCCGGGCACGACCCGTTACGGCACGGTCCAGGAAATCGAGCGCAGCGCCGAAGTCCGCGGCGACGAGGGCAACACGGTGCTGCTCAAGGTGGCGATCGACAAGAGCCAACTTCCCCAGCTCCGGCCGGGAGCCAGCGTCACCGCCAAGGTCTATTGCGGCCGCCGCGCCCTGGGCTATGTCCTGCTGCACGACGTGATCGAGTTCATCCAGACCCGAATCCTCTTCAAGTTCTTCTAGGCGGAAACACTACGATGCAACGTTTGGTGATCCTGGCAGGGTGCTTCTGGTTTGGCATGTGGCTACTGGCGTCGCCGGCGGTTTCCACCGCCGCTACGGCCGACACGGCCCGCTTGCCCAACTCCCTGATTTCACCTGAGGACGAAGTGGAGGTGCCCGCCCAAGAGCCCGGCGTGCTGAAGGACTTGCCGGTGCGTGAAGGGCAGCAAGTGAAGAAGGGCGACTTGCTGGCGCAGATCGACGACATGATCCCCCAGGCCAAGGTCGACGTCGCCCAGGCCAAATTGCAGGCAGCCCGAGCTGAGGCGGCCTCCGATGTCGCCAAGCGTTATGCGGTCGCCGCCGCCGCCACGGCTTGGGCCGACTACCGGCAGTCGGAGGACGCCAATGGCCGAGTCCAGGGCTCGGTGACGCAGGAGCGGGTCCGCGAGCAGTTGCTCAAGGCCCGCGAGATGGACCTCACCATCGAAAAGGCCGACAAAGATCATCTGGTCGCCGTCTACCAAGCCGAAGTGGCGGCCGCCGAACTCAAGGCTGCCGTGACCGACCGCGACCACCGCCGCATCACTTCGGCCCAGGACGGTGAAGTGGTGGAACTCTCCCGGCACGTCGGCGAGTGGGTCCAGGCCGGCGATCCGCTGATGCGGGTGGTGCGGCTCGACAAGCTCCGCGTCGATGCGATCTTCAACGCCAGGAACTACCTCCCCTCCGAGCTCCAAGACCAGCCGGTGAGCATTACGGTCGAGTTGGCCCACGGAAAGAATGTGACCTTTCCCGGCAAAGTGGTGTTCGTCAAGCCCGTGGCGGACGCGGGCGGCTTGTGCCGAGTCCGCGCCCTGGTGGAAAACCGCAAGGAAAACGGCTTTTGGGTCCTCCGCCCCGGCCTGCTGGCGGAAATGGACATCCAGTTGAAGTGAGCACAAAACGGCCCGGAGCGCGGGCGTCTCGCCCGCCCTACGAAAATGCGGGCGAGACGCCCGCGCCCCCGATATGGTCCAGT
>JAJYGU010000055.1 GCA_021784975.1 Planctomycetota bacterium | reverse complement strand
CGGCAGCAGGCATTACGCAATGGTTCTCGACCATGCGGCCGTCTTGCCACGTCGGAGTGGTGATCGCCAACGGCCATCTGTATTGGGCGCCTTGGGTGTGTGATTGCAGCCTTCAGATGTTCGGCGCGATCTCCTTGGGACCGGCCGGCAATTTCGCTTTCGATCAGAAGGCCACCGAGCAGCAACGGCGGGAAACGACCAGCGGCCCCGCCGAGGTCGCTCATTTCCACTCTTCACCGAAAGACTGGCCCACCTACCGGGCCGATCCCGCCCGCTCCGCCCGCAGCAAAGCAACCATTCTCGATCAGGTGGGCACGATCTGGGTGTTGCCCGGTCGGCCTGGAATCGAACCAACCGCGCCGGTGGCGGCCGGCGGGCTGGTGTTTGTGGCCGGCGGCGACGGCATTGTCCGGGCGGTGGCTTCCGCCACCGGTCAGCCGCGGTGGAAGGCCTATGTGGGTGGCGTCGTGCGATATCCGCCCACCGTCGCCGACGGGCGGGCCCTGGTCGGCTCGTCCGACGGCTGGGTGTACGCCTTGGAGGCAGCCACCGGCCGCTTGCTCTGGCGGTTCCGTGCCGCCCCGGCCGAGCGCCGCATCCCGATTTACGGGGCGCTGTTGTCGACCTGGCCGGTCGCCAGCGGAGTGCTGGTGGACGGCGGCACGGCCTATTTCGCCGCCGGCATCACCGACTACGACGGCACCCACGTCTACGCCGTCAATGCGGCCACCGGCAAGATCCGTTGGCAGAACAACATCGCCGGACACCTCGATCCGGTTTCCTGCCGCGGCGTAGCCTGCCAAGGCGAGCTGCTACTCCACGACGGCAAGTTATACATGCCCGGCGGCAATTCGGTGGGGTTGGCGACCTTTGACGCGGCCACCGGCCAGTGCCTCACGCCGCCGCCGACCGGCATGGGCGGCTCGGCCCGGCGCGGCCGCGAGTTGAACCTGGTAGGTGAAACGATCACCGTTTCCGGGCAGCCGCTCTACTCGAAGCCCGGCTTCCCGGTGTTTGATCAGACGAACCAATGGGCCCCGTCGGTAGTGTATGCCAAGAACGCCAAACTCACTGTGGTTGACAACACGGCCGCCAACGGTCCGCCGTGGATGCTGGTGGCCCGGCACCTGAGCGGCAGCGGAAAGCTCTGGTCGCAGCCGTTGCCGGCCGAACCCGTCCGTTGGGGCGTCGCCGTTGACGCCCAAGGCCGAGTGATCGTGGCCCTGCGCAACGGCCAAGTCCGCTGCTTGGGCAAGATGCTCTAGTAGCGGCGATGACTTCGCAGGGGACTGTCCCGATGTAACCGTTCACGGGGACTGTCCCGATTTTTGTGGCAGGAAGCCGCAAAAATGGGACTGTCCCCTTGACCCACGCGCGCAAACCTTCCATGTCCACCGCCGCCTTGAGCCCCGAGGAGTTGACCCGTTACGCGCGGCAGATTGGGCCGGGGGTGCTGTCGGTCGCGGGCCAGACGCGACTGAAGAACTCCGCCGCGCTGGTTAGCCGGGTGGGCGGCATGGGCGGACCTGCCGCGCTGGCCCTGGTGATGGCGGGAGTCGGACGTCTAATCATCGCCCACGGCGGCCGACTGATCGCGCCCGATCTCAACCGCCAGTTGCTGGGCTCGGAACGAACAATCGGCCAACCGCGGGCGGCCCATTTCGCCGACTCGTTACGGTCGATGAACCGATTGGTGACCGTGGAATCCATCGACCACGAGCCCACCGACCGCGAAGCCTTGGAGTTGACACGGCGAGTGGACGTCGTGCTCTCCTGCGCGCCGACTTTCGAAGAGCGGCTACGCTTGAACTCGGCGGCCCTGGCCGCCGGCGTGCCCCTGATCGACGCGGCCCAGTGGGGCCTGACGGGCACGCTCGTCGCCGTGGACCCCGGCAGAACTGCCTGCCTCCGCTGTCTCTATCCCCAGCCACCCGAGTTCGAAGAAATGTTTCCGGTGATCGGGGCGATTGCGATGGCCACTGGCGCCATGGCGGCCCTGGAAGCAATCAAGATTCTTTCGGGCACGGGGACGCCGTTGTTCGGGCGGCTGTGGATGATCGACGGCCACCGCGGTCTGTCGCGGCAACTGGACTTGCAGCGTGCCGCCGACTGCCCCTGTTGCGGTCCCTCGGCACGCCCGGCGGCCACCGACTCGAGACGACCTTAGCCGACATGATTCATATTCACCGCAGAGGACGCCGAGGGCACAGAGAGATGAGAGAAGAGAGTGAGGGATGAGGGATTAGAGGGGAAGCGGAAGGCAAAAGGCAAGCCATCGCGCTTCGATTTTGCATTTTGCATTTTTCATTTTGCCTTTTTTCCTCAGCGTCCTCAGCGTCCTCTGCGGTGAGTGATTCCGGTTAGTAGGACTGCGAACCATGAACGTGCGAATTGTGTGGGCCGGCCGGAACTACGACCTGGCGGCTTCGCTGCCCGACGAGCTGACCCTGCCGGAAAGCGCCTCGGTAGACGACGCCCTCAAGATGCTCTCGGGATGCCTTCCACACAATCGAAGGCTGCCAGGCACTTGTCTGATCGCCGTGTCCGGCACCCATCTTGGCTGCCTACAGAGCCACCGCAACCAGCCGCTCAAAGACGGCGACGAACTGCTGGTGCTTTGGCCGGTGGCAGGCGGGTGAGGCGCGAAAGAAGAATGCGATTGCCCCTCGTGAATGCTGTCGAATGGGTCTTCAGTTGCGGCTACTGCTCCAAATGCAGCCTGATCGCAAAGATCGACACCGGGCCGCGGTCGGCGTTGAACGCCGGGTCGCCGACGAACTGGTAGTCCATCGTGAAGGAAGCGGCCTTCCCGATGGGGAACTGGTAATAGAGTTCCAGGGCTTTTTCCGGGTTGTAGGTCAAGTTGCCGTCGCCGTTCAAGATGCCGGTGCCGCCCACCTTCAAGAATTCGATCTGGTCGGGCGAGGCCCCGGTCACGACCCCCAGCAGGCCGACGCTGTCGTCGGGCCGATGCCACGACGTCCCCTTGACCACCGCCCCCAGCGAGGCCGACCAATTGGCGTCGGTGTAGGTCCAGGCGGCCTCGTGGCCGTCGTTCCAGCCCACCCGCGAGAACATGCCCACGTCCTTCGAAATCTCCTGTTCCCAATTCAGCCCGAAGCCGTACTTGTAGCGGTAGCCGAAGGCTTCGGGCGGAATGGTAATCCCCGCCCCCGGCGGACTGGGAGGCGGAGGGTTGACCCGCAGGATGGCGGTGGCGATCGAGAAGCTGGCGAAACGGGCCTCGTCGAGCCAGGCCATGAGCCGAATCGCCCCTGGATGATCGTTCAGCCGCCAACGCCGCTCGTACTCGGTCATCATTCCCCACGAGCGCAAGAGGTCGCCGTCGGCGCCTCCGCCTGGCCACGTGAAAATCCGGTCCTCAGCGGTAAGACCATTCATCTCATAGGGCATCTGAAACCAGCCATAGCGCAAGGCCCAGTTGGGCTGATTCAATTCCGCCGCAACCCCGGTGGTGTATCCAATGCTATCGGACGGGTAATCCCAGGTGATGTTGCTGACCGCCGCCCAATTCAAGAACTGCGTGTGCGGGTCGTGCGCATAGGTGTTGTTGTCGCAAATGTCGGTCGGGGTCCAGCGGCCAAGGGTGAAGGTCAGTCGCGAAATGTCCTGTTTGCCCGGCATGGTGAACGGGCCGTCGGGCACGTCCTCCTGCGGGCCGCCCAGGCCGAAGGTCTGCCGGATAATCCAGTGGGCGAGCATGAAGTCCGGGATTGCCGTGCCGACCTTGAAGGCGTCGCCGTTGGGAAAGGCCTCGATGCCGAAGGTATTGCTCAAGCCGAAGCCCTGCCACATCAGGGCGTCGGCGTACATCTCGGCGCCGGTCCACAGCCGCCGGCCGATGAACAAATCGGCGGCCAGTGTTTCCTGCCGCTCGCCCGCCGGGTTCAGGCTATTGGGGCCGGAATACTTGGCCGGGAAGCCGGGGTCGCCCTGGGCCACGCTGGTGACATGCGTGTGCCAATTCCACGCCTTGGCCGCGGCCTCCTCCTTCTCCTTCTCTTTTTTTTCTTTCTCGTCCTGGCCCTTCTTCTGGTCCTCGGCCTCCGCCTTCTGGTCCTTGCTCTCCCGGGGCGTTGGCGGTGGAGTCTGTTGCGACGGCCCGCCCGTTGTGCCCTGTATTACCCCGTCGAATGAAGACAAATAAGACGCCTCGGTTGGACCAGACGACTGCCATTGAGCCGAGCCAAACAGGGGCTCAAAATCCACCTCGCCAGCCGCGGCCCACAACCGCCCAAGATTGAGGGCCAGCACGGTTAACAGCGCGATCATTGGGCTGCACGTCCTCGGCCGCATGGCATCCCATCTCCTTCCCTGGAAATCACCGGCAGCCCGGACGACTGGCCCCTAGCATACTACTTCAGTTATCGAACCGGCTTCCGCAGGCGGGCCATCATTTCCGCGTGCGGTAGTGTTTTGGAACTAAACACTTTACGAACGCTCTTGTCGCCCGGATTCGGCCTACATCCGTCCGACAGGTCGTTCGCTGCCACCCAATCGTCAAAGTCCGCGTTAACTACCTTACCGCCAAGTGATGCTGCTTTGGTGGTTGTAATTCCAAGCAGTGACTGAACTTTTGCAAACTAGGCTATCCGTAGCGTAGCCAACACATGGTCAAGGCCCTTTCCATGTTCCTGGACTTGCTGGACGACCCAGGTCAGGGTGGCGCGGAGCATTTCATTGAGCATCGCGCGGCGGGCTTCGCCGATGGTTTTCAGCCGACAGACATGACGATGCGGGCCTTGTGATTCACCTTGGGGATGTGGAGCGTGGCGGTGAAGTACCATAGCCAGTGGTCGCCGCGACTTTCCTCTGCGCCCTCTGCGGTGATTAATTCCAGTCCGTAGGATTGCGAACGATGAACGTGCGAATTGTGTGGGCCGGCCGGAACTACGACCTAGCGGCTTCGCTGCCCGAAGAACTGACCCTGCCGGAAGGGGCCTCGGTAGACGATGCGCTCCAATCGCTCACCGAGCGCCTCCCGCCAAATCGTTCACTGCCGGGCACTTGTCTGATCGCTGTCTCGGGCATCCATCTCGGCTGCCTGCAACACCACCGCAACCAGCCGCTCAAAGACGGCAACGAACTGCTGGTGCTCTGGCCGGTGGCAGGCGGGTAAGGCGCGAAAGCGTTATGCCGATTGCCCCTCAATCCCAAGGATGACAGACGCGATGGCCTCAACCACCGCTTCGCGGGAGGCTGGCTTTGTCAGGTGGGCGGCAAAGCCCACTTGGCGGCTTCGCTGGATGTCGTCCTCCTGCCCATAGCCGCTCAGGGCGATGCCGGGGAACTTGTGCCCGCGCAAGTGCAATTCGCGCAGCAAATCATGGCCGCTGCCGTCCGGCAGTCCGAGATCGCTCACGAGCAAGTCAAAGGCGTGCCGGTTGGCCAGTTCCAGGGCCGTGGCCACGTCGCCAGCCGTTTCGACGGTGTGACCTTCGGCGGTCAGCACCATCCGCATCATTTTTGCCGTGACGCCGTGGTCTTCGACGAGCAGGACGCGCAACGGGCGGATTGTTCGTTCACGGTGAATGGTGGATGGCGGCGCTTCAGCTTGGCCCAGGGGCGCGCAAAGCGGTAGGCGGACGCGAAAAGTCGCTCCTTGGTCCCGGCCTTCACTGTGAGCGGAGATCGTGCCGCCGTGCATTTCCACCAGCGCTTTGCAGATGGCCAGCCCCAGGCCCAAACCGCCGAAATGCCGGCCGACCGAAAGCTTCGTCTGCTCGAAGGCGTTGAAAACGCGCGGCAGCCCCTCCGCCTCAATGCCGATTCCGCTGTCATTCACCTCAACGATGACATGCCCGTCATCCGGGCGACAGCGGATGCCGACGCACCCGCTGCGTGGGGTGAACTTGATCGCATTCTTCAGGAGGTTCCAGAGAACCTGTTGAAGCCGGGCAACGTCGGCCTCGATCCAATAAGGCGCTGCTGGCCCCATGTCTACGCCAAAGTCAAGCCCGCGCGCCTCGATGTCCGGTTTGCATACCTCGACCGCTCTCTGTATGACGGTGGTTAGCTCGACTGGGCTTCGGTGGAGTTCGATCTTTCCGTGCGCGATCCGCGTCACGTCCAGGAGGTCGTCGATCAGCCCGGCCTCCATCTGGACGTTGCGGCGGACCATCTCCAGCATTTCGTGGACGGCTGGGTCCAGGTCTGGCCGGCCTTGGAGCATCGACATTCCCATGACTACCGGCGTCAAAGGCGTGCGCAGTTCGTGGCTGAGGACGGCCAGGAAATGGTCCTTCGCTTGATTGGCCTGCTCGGCCCCGGCTTTGGCTCGCTCGGCGGACTCCTTGGCTGCCTTCAACTCCTCTTGAATTCGCCGTTTCACGGTGACATCGTGGAACACCAGGACCACGCCCACGATATTCTCGGCGGCGTCGAGGATCGGAGCAGCGCTGTCCTCGACGGGAATCTCACGGCCGTCCCGCGTCACGAGCGCCGTGTCGTTCCCCAGCGCAACGGCCTGCCTATCGCGCAGCACTTGCGCCACCACGTCATTGGCCGCTTGCCGGGTTTTTTCATTGAGGACCGGAAAGACGGCCGCGATGGGCTGGCCGATGGCCTGCTCCGGCGTCCAGCCGGTCAGCGAGGCGGCCACGGGGTTCAGGAACGTGACCCGCGCGGCGGTGTCGGTGGCGATCACGGCATCGCCGATGCTGGTGAGCGTGACCCGGAGCCATTCCCGCTGCTGGCGCTCGGACTCCTCCGCCCGCTTGCGCTCGCTGATGTCGCTGAAAGTTGCCACCGCGCCGACAATCTGGCCGTCCGCGTCACGCAGGGGGCTGGTGCTCAGGAGGACATCGCACCGGCTGCCGTCAGAACGAACGACTCGTCTCTCGCGGGCCGTTACCGCCTGGCCCGCTAGCGCGATCGCCAACGCTTGCTCCTTGAGCGGGATGGGCCGGCCGCTGGCATCAAGAAACTTCCGCCACAACTGTGAGGTCGCGGTGACGGGTGTTTCCCCGTCGAATTGCGCGATCCTCCGCGCCGCCGGATTGGTGAACACGAGCCGGTCTTGCGTATCGCAAACGATGATGCCGTCCGCCGCCTGACTGAGGATCGAGCGGACGAATCGCTCGCTGGCCAGCACGCGCTCGGCCCGCTTTCGCTCCGTGAGGTCCGTGACCATCATGCAGATCGACGGCACCCCGTCGAGGACCATCAGATTCATGCCAACGTGGACCGGGACGAAAGCTCCATCGCTGACTTGGAGAGTCAAATCACCGTACGCGCTGCCGCCGAGCGCCTGGCGAATCAGTTGATCGAGGCTGGCACGATCCGACTCGATGACGTGCTTGCGGACATGCGAACCGATCATCTCCTCCAAAGGCCGCTTGACCATCCTGGCGAAGCAGTGGTTGCTGTAGCTGATCCGTCCATCCCCGATCAGCGTGACCGCGCCTTCCTGCATCTGCTCGATAATGGTGCGATAGGCTTGATCGGCACCCTGCAACGTGAAAACGCGCTGGCCCACGGGCGTGGCGACGACCAAGGCGTCCACCTGGCCCTCGCGGATGGCCTGAAGCGTTTCCTTCGCTTCCGCAAGCTCCGCGCGCAGTCTCCCGACTTCCTGCTCCAGGTATTCTTGGGCGTTCTCAGGACTTCCCATATACGCATCCCTTGCACACACTGTCTCAAAGCGGGCGGTTCCCAGCAGGGGCCGCAGGCGGCTCCGGTTTCTCAGGCACCTTGATTCCCATTGCGACCAGCACGCGGCCTTCATCCGACATGTCGCCGATAATGCGGCGCAAGGGCTCTGGCAGTCGCTTCACCAGCGTCGGGGCAGCGACGATCTGCTCCCCTTCCGCCAGCGCCGGTTGTTGGTAAATGTCGATGATCTTTAATTCGTAGCGTCCGGCCAGATGCTCCTCGCACAGCCGTTGGATGTTGTCGATGGCGCGTTGCGAACTCGGCCTCATACCTGTCACGTACAAGGTCAAGACGTACTTGACCTCTGATTGGTCCGCCATCGCCCGCTCCAAGGCTGCGGCCAAATCTTCCGCGCCATCACGAGCAGAATTCGCGTCCGGCTTCGTTTCGTCTTCGGCCATGTCGGCTCCCCTGTTATTGGCTTGCCAGAGATCAGGCCCGGCGGATGTCCAGCGCCGCCAGCACTCGTTCGGTTTTGGATAAATCGCCGATGACCCTGCGGATCGTGGGCGGAGACTTCCTCACTACAGTCGGAATAGCGACGATCTGGTCGCTCTTGGCGCGCTCGGGCTGCTCCAGCACGTCCACCACCTCGATCCGGTAATGTCCGGCAAGGTGATTCTCGCAAATCTGTTTCAGGTCTAGCATGGCGTTGAGCGACCTCGGCGTCCTGTTGGCGACGTACAAGCTGAACTCCCACAATTCACCCGCGACCGCCTCTGGCGATTCCGTGTTCGTCATACTTGGCATGGTGGTCTCTCCTGGCTCATGCCGACGACTGTCTCCAATGACACATTCTACACCGCACACGCCTACCGATTTCGGGCCGAAGCGACCTGGCGAACGTCCAGCCCCACCAGAACCCTCTCCGTGTTGGACAGGTCGCCGATGATCTTCTTGACCGGCTCGGGGAGCTTCCGCACTAAAGTGGGGATGGCGAGGATTTGGTCGCCCTCCGCCAGTTGCGGGTGCTCCAAGAGGTCGATCACTTCAATTCGATACTGGCCGGCCAGGTGCTCCTCGCAGATTTTCCTGAGATTGGCAAAGGCTTTGACGGACTTGGCAGTCTGCCCGGCCACGTAGAGCCGAAGTTCAAACGCCTGGTCTTTCGGCGGCTCGGCAGTCGCGCCTGTCGCATCGTCGTTGTCGATCATGTTCGCTTCCTTTTCGAGTTGTAGGTCAGGACGGGGTCGATTTCCGTCGATGTCCGCCCATCGGTCAGTCCCAGGGTGCAGGACGGAGTTGCAGACCAACCAGCGCGTTTTCCGTACTGGAGAGGTCGCCGATAAGCTGGCGAATCGGCTCGGGCAATTTCCGCACCAGCGTGGGGATGGCCACGATCTGGTCCTCCTGGGCAAGGCCGGGATTCTCCTTAATGTCGATCACTTCAATGCGGTACTTGCCTGCCAGGTGCTCCTCGCAGATTTCCTTCAGATTCGCAAAGGCCCTGGCGCTCTTCGACGTTTGCCCGGCCACGTAGAGCCGCAGTTCCCAGACTTGGCCTTCCGGCGGCTCGGGTATGGTGTCCGCCATGTTTGGATCGTCGCTCATAGGTCGCATCCTTATCAAGTCTTGGGTGAGGACGGAGTTTTGTCTCCGTCGGAATCCGATTTCCGGCTGTGCCCCATCGCCACGCGATCTTGAGCAAGCTGCGCTTGCTGTGCCTTCTGCTGGGCGATAGTGCGGGAGAGTTCTTCCTCCTTGGCCTGGAACTCCGCCCGCATCGCGGCGATCTGCGATTCCAAAGCCTGGCGCTGCCGATCCAGTTCGCGCTGCTTGCTTTCTATCTCTTCCTTTCGGATAAGCCCCTCGGCCTTCTCCCTGGACTCCTGCGCCAGCCGCGCGGAACCCGTCAGCACGCCCGCCGGTCCCAAGTAGACATCCGCCAGTTCGACGCCGTGGTCGGTCAGCAGGAATTCCCGCAGTTGATTGGAATGTGCCATGCCACGGGACTTGAGGATGTACATGCTGCGGTTGCGCTCGCCGCCCGACTCGATGTCGCGGAGCAAGAGCCAGGTGTCCATGAGCGAAGAGACGCCGACATTGGTTAGCTCGGTTGGGCTACCACCGCTCGTCAGGTCAGTGAACACGGCCGTTACCTGCTTCGATTTCAGATAGTCGAGCAATCGCATCAGCATAGATTTCACTTCGGTCGTCGTGCCGGCGGAGGCGAAATTGCTGAGCGGGTCGATGACCACTGCCCGAGGGTCGAATTCGTTGACCATCTTGTGGATCGTCGCCAGGTGCATCTCCAGGCCATACAGCGTGGGGCGTGTCGCATGGAAACGCAACAGATTGCTCTTGATCCAGGGCTCCAGGTCGATGCCGATAGACCGCATGTTGCGGACCAACTGGGCCTGAGATTCCTCGAAGGCAAAGTACATTGCCCGCTCGCCCCGCCGGCAAGCCGAATCGACGAAGTGCGCGGCCACGCTGGTTTTTCCGCTCCCCGCCGTGCCCGAGACCAGCACGCTGGACCCGCGATAATAGCCCTGGCCGGTGAGCATGGTATCCAGCCGTGGGATTCCGCTGGAAATCCGCTCGCCGGAAACCCCGTGCTGCAATCCCAGCGAAGTCACCGGCAAGACGGAGATGCCCTGTTCATCAATCAAGAACGGGTACTCGTTGTTGCCGTGGACCGAGCCGCGATACTTGACGATCCTCAGCCGCCGGGTGGAGATTTCCTCCGTCACGCGATGATCCAGCAAGATCACGCAGTCGGAGACGTACTCTTCCAGACCGTGGCGAGTAAGCCCGCCCTCACCACGCTCCGCAGTGATGACGGCCGTTACGCCCTTGTCTTTCAGCCAACGGAACAGCCGCCGCAGTTCGGCGCGGAGGATGCCCTGGTTCGACAGGCCGGCGAAGAGCGACTCGATGGTGTCCAACACCACGCGCTTCGCGCCAGTCGTGTCGATGGCGTGTCCCAGGCGGACGAACAAGCCTTCCAGATCGTACTCTCCGGTCTCCTCGATCTCGCTTCGTTCGACCCGCACGTAATCCAGGGCGAGCTTCTTCTGCGCGACCAACTCGGCGAGATCGAAGCCGAGGGACAGCACGTTCTGCGTGAGTTCCGCAGCGGTTTCCTCGAAGGCCATGAAGACGCCCGACTCGTCGTACTCGGTGGCCCCGCGCACCAGGAACTCCATTGCGAAGAGGGTCTTTCCGCAGCCGGCGCTGCCGCAGATCAGTGTGGGACGCCCTTTGGGCAGTCCGCCCTGAGTAATCTCGTCAAGCCCTTGAATTCCGCTGGGAGTCTTCGGCAGGCTCCTGTTGGCCGAGACGCGCTTGGTAGTTGTTTTGGACATTGGCCCTCCTCGGAGTAAATTGGTAGAAGCCGGTTTGCATTGGCGCGGCGGAAAGGGGCACGCCCGCGCCCACCGGCAAGGGCGCACGCCCAGTGTACCCAACGACGACGGGAAGGTTCCTAGCCAGAACCTTTAGGTCGCTGGGGTGAGAACCCCCATCAATCTCTCTCAATAATCTCTGCTGATCCACGCGGCCCATGACGCGCCCCCCCCCGAGGTATTTGCGTGTCGCAAACCGGGGCACGGACTCCACGGGCGGAGAGAGTTGGGAGTGTGAATTGTGCTTCGAGGCCAACCTAAAAGTATCCCCAACAACGATTTCGGTTGCAAGTAGGGCACGAAAAACGGAAAAACCGGCTGTCTTGCCCGCTGGGAAGGCGTGCTCCACACTGCCCCACCACTGCCCTGCACCCGCGTTGCCGCCCGAGCGCTGGCAAGAAGAAACCGCTACCCGCCTACCCGCAGCCGAACTCGAGGAGTAGCGGCGACCTTGCAGCAAGGAATCCCGGCCCCAGGTGCGGCCTGGACGGGTTACGTCGCGCGAGCCCGATCCGTTGGACTATCTCTTCGAGGGAAAGGCCCGCCTCGGCCCGGTTCAGGTTGCCGAGAATGCGATAGACAATGGCGTCGCCGGACGAGATCACATACGGTTCGTCGGCCTCGACCATGAAGGCCAACGACAAGGATAAGCTACTTCAACTCCCGTTTCGTTGCCCGCGTGCTGCTCGACAACCTGCACGGCCTCTCTCTGTCAGATGCCGAGATTAGTGAGCCGTTCGTCTCCCCTACTTTCCTCACAACCGCTCCCATCCAACCCTGGTGCGGTGGCAAAAAGGCAACACCTTGCCGGAAGGCAACGCTCTTGCCACGCGGCCGACCTAGGGTTGTTGGATTACGCGGAACGAAGGGGACAGTCCCATTTTCGCGGCGACCATGCTTCGCACGGTGCCCTGCCGCGAAAATTGGGACAGTCCCCCGGAATCGAAAATCGTCTTTCACCCCTTTCAGGCCCAAACCCAATCATGTCCCAAATCTGGAACTCGCGGCGAGGCGTGTTTCTGGCGGCGGCGGTCATCGTGGCCGCTACTGTGGCCGCTTATGGCAACAGCCTCAGCGGTCCTTTCGTCTTCGACGACATCCCTTCTACCCTCGAGAACCCGACGATCCGGAGGTTGTGGCCGATCGGGCCGGTCTTGCTTCCGCCGGGGCATTTTGCAGCGGTCCAGCGGCGGCCGGTGATCAACCTCTCGCTGGCCGTCAACTACGCGATTAGCGGCGAAAGGCCCTGGAGCTATCACCTGCTGAACCTGGCGGCCCATGTGCTGGCCGCGCTGGTGCTGTTCGGGGTAGTGCGGCAGACGCTGCTGTTGTCCAAAGGCCCGGGGACTGGCTCATTTTTCGACCCGACCATGCTCCGCAACCAACCTTCGGTCGGTGCCCTGCCCAGGGCCGAAAAATGTGCCTGTCCCCTTGCACCCGAAGGGGACAGTCCCATTTTCGCAGCTTCCTGCCGCGAAAATTGGGACAGTCCCCGCCGAGAGCTACGCCAGCGTCTGGCCGCCGCGGCCACCCCGCTGGCCGCCGCCGTGGCCCTGCTCTGGGCCGTCCACCCATTGCTGACCGACGCCGTGACCTACGTCATCCAACGCACCGAGGTGTTGGCCGGCCTGTTTTATCTGCTGACCTTGTATTGCACCATCCGCGGGCATGTTTCCCTCCGGCCGCTGGGCTGGTACACGGCTGCGGCGGCCGCTTGTGTACTGGCGACGGGCAGCAAGGAGACCGGGCTGACGGCCCCGCTGGTCATCTTGGTCTATGACCGCGTGTTCCTGAGCAACTCGTGGCGGGAGGTGTTCCGCCGCCGCGGTTTGCTCTATCTGGGGCTGAGTCTGAGTTGGATCATTACGTTGGCGATGCTGCCCTACGGCGCCGAGGGGACGCGGGTGTTCGGCAAACCCCGCGCGGTGATCGAGTATTTTTTGGCCCAGCCCGGAATAATCGCCCATTATCTAAAGCTCTGCTTTTGGCCCAGCCCACTGGTGTTCGACTACGGCATGCACCGGCTGGAGACCGCCGGGCAGATCATCCCCTTCCTGGTGTTGATCGGGGTGTTGTTCGTGGCCGCCCTGGACGCCTTTCGCTACCGGCCGTGGCTGGGATTTTTGGGCGTGTGGTTCTTCATCATCCTGGCCCCCAGTTCGAGCTTCATCCCGCTGCTCCAGCAGACGGGCGCCGAAAAGCGGATGTACCTGCCGCTGGCGGCGGTTGTCACCGGCGTGGTGGTGGGCGGATTCCTGGGGGCCCAGTGGCTGCTCCGTCAAGGATTGGCGTCGCCGCGGCTGCTGCGCATCGGCGGCGGCGGTCTGGTCGTAGCCCTGGCGCTCGTGCTTGGGCTGTTGACCGTCCGCCGCAACGCCGACTACCGAAGCAATCTGTCGATCTGGCAGGACACCGTGGCCAAGGTGCCCGACAGCGCCCGGGCCCACGACTGTCTGGGCTTGGCCCTGGTGTTGCGCGGGCGGCTGGACGACGCGATGGCCGAGTACCGCAGGGCATTGGAATTAGATCCGGCCTATGCGCCGACCCTCAACGTCATGGCCGGCATCCAGATGCGCCGTGGCCAGATCGATGCGGCGATGGCTAATTATGAAACGGCGATCCGCTACCAGCCCGCCTACGAGCCGGCCCACACCAACTTGGGCAACCTCCTGCTGACCCGTGGCCGCACCAGCGAGGCCATCGCCCAATTCCGGCAGGCCCTCAAGGCCAAGCCCAACGAGTCAACCTACAACAGCCTCGGCGCCGCCCTAGCCCTGCGCGGCCAGGTGGACGAGGCCATCGGCTTCTTCCAGAAGGCGGTTGAGTTGAGGCCGGAGTTTGCCAACGCCCGCAACAACCTCGGCCGGGCCCTCGCCAGCCGCGGTCGGCTGGCCGCGGCAGTGGCCCAGTTCCAGGCGGCCCTAAGGCTCAACCCGAAAGACGCCGACGCCCGGCGGAACCTCGACCGTGCCTTGGCCGAACAATCCCGCCACTTGGGGGGCGCGTAGCCTGTTAGGTTGCCCGCAACGACCGATTCTGGGTGCGGCTGGAACGGCGTTGTAACGATTTCTGTGTCAGCGGCAAGCGGCACGGCCAAGATACTGGGCGTGTTTGGTCACAGGCTGGAAGCCCGTGCCACAGAACTCCTTACCGTGCCCGTAGAAAATCTTGGTCCGGCGGAAAAAAGAGTATTGACATTCTTGGCTCGTCACGACAAATTACTTTGTAGTACAAAGCAAAAAAGCCTGGGAGGTGCCCCATGGACCGTGACGAAGCCCAAGACCGGATGGAAGAAATCCAGCGGATTATGGAGCGGGCGACGCTCTTCACGCTGCTGCCCGGCTGGCCCGCGATTTACGGCGGCCTGATGGTGTTGGCCGGCTGCGCGGTCAGCTACGCGATGTTCCGCTCGCTCGACTTCGCCGATATCCTTCGCTTGTCGGTTCCGGCTCAGGTCGGTTTCTGCCTGATGTGGTTCGCCATCGGCGTGATCGGCGTGGTGCTGGAGGTGGTGATGACGACACGCGCGGCCGCGCGGCAGCAACTCGTGCCCGTCGACCGGCCCATGCGGGTGGCGGCGTTCTCGCTAACGCCCAGCGTGATCGTGGCCATCGTGTTGACGGCGAAGTTTCTGTTGCCGATCAACGCCACCGCCTGGAACATGCTCTGGACATGGAACTTCAATGTGCCCCTGGAACCGAAAGCCGAAGAGATCCGGTACATCGTGCCCGTCTGGATGATGCTCTACGGCACGGGCGTGTACACGGCGGGGCTCTTTTCCATCCGCCCGCCGCGGGTCCTGGGCATCACGTTTATCATCTGCGGCATTGTTGCTCTCTTGTGTTTCCCAGGCTACGGCGTCGTTTCGGCAACCCTCTCTTTCGGTCTGCTGCATATTATTTTCGGCTGCTATATTCTGCGGAAACAACGGCAAGCGGTGGTCGTATGAACGGGCCCGTCAAACCCGACGACATCGATGCGGTGATCCACGAGCGGGTACGGTTGTCGATCGTGGCCGCCCTGGCCGTGTCACCCCAACTCAGCTTCAACGAATTG
This sequence comes from Planctomycetota bacterium, assembly GCA_021784975.1. GTDB lineage: Bacteria > Planctomycetota > Planctomycetia > Pirellulales > Thermoguttaceae > JAJYGU01. The sequence goes on along the minus strand of JAJYGU010000055.1, from coordinate 817 downwards.
AAGTCGATGCTGGGACTGACCGACGGCAACTTGAGCGCCCACTCGCGCACACTGGAAGAGGCGGGCTATATTGTGGTCGAAAAGAGTTTCCGCGGCCGCCGCCCCTACACCGAGATGCGGCTGACCATGAAAGGACGAAGATCCTTCGAGCGATACCTGAAGACGCTGCAACAGATCGTCAACCGGGGAGGGCAGGCTGCGGACGGCTCGTCGTGATTGGTGCGGGCAAGACGCTATTTTTTGACCCGTTAACTTTGCAACACAAAGGACTTTGCACAAGGAGAATTGCGATGCGACGTCGACTTCTCTATTACCAGAACCAAAGGAGGTGTCCTATGAACCACGTTCGAAAGATTTGGCGACGGCTGAAGCTCGGATTCCATGGGACCGTGTCGGCGGTGGTGATTATTGCCGCGCTGGTGTTCCTGATCTACCCGGCTGTCACCATCTGCGCTGTGGTTTTCGATTCCCAGTTGAAGAAGACCGGCGAGAGCCGGCTGGTGCCGATTTGGTTTGAGTCGGCCGCGGGCAGATACCTCTCCTGGGCCAATACGTACCTGAACACAGATTATGCCAAGTCGCTGTATCACGACAACATTGCGGCCACGGAATGGCCCATCTTCGGCTCGGTCTTCTTTCTGGTTACTGCCGAGGAACTCCAGACGCGCGGCAAGATCGACGCCGCGCAAGGCACCATCCATCGAGCCGTGGAAAAAGCCGCCCAAGTCGTTGCCTCGCCGATAACCGGCACCTGGGTGAAGACCAAATGGGGAGGCACGTACCTGGACCGGGAAGACGTGTTCTATCGCATGCTGCT
>JAJYGU010000287.1 GCA_021784975.1 Planctomycetota bacterium | reverse complement strand
CGAAAAAGACCCGGCCGTCAATCGGCTGCTGAACCAAGGCACGGCCAAAGTCACGCGAGGGCAGTCCGATCCCGAACTGGCGACCCTGCGGTACGAAGTCGAGAACTTCGTCTGCGACGGCCTCTACGCCGAGGGGCTGAGCCGGATACTCTCCACGTACCTGTCCAACCTGGGGAAGTCGGAGCAGCCTGGCGTCTGGGTCAGCGGCTTCTACGGCAGCGGCAAGAGCCATTTGGTGAAGATGGTTCAGCACCTTTGGATTGATTTTGTCTTCCCGGATGGTGCCAAGGCGCGGGGCCTCGCCAAGCTGCCAGCCGAAATCAAGGAACTGCTCGTCGAGCTTTCCAACGCCGCCAAGCGAAGCGGCGGCTTGCACGCTGCGGCCGGCACGATGGGGGCTGGCGCTGGCGGCAGCGTCCGGCTGGAACTGCTGGCGATCATCTTCAAGTCGGTGGACCTGCCCGAGGATTATGCCCGCGCCTGCTTCATCATGTGGATGCGGCAGGAGGGGATCGAAGATCAGGTGCGGAAGCATCTTGCCGATGCAGGGAGGGATTTCGATTTCGAGTTGGAGAACTTCTACGTCTCCGAGGCAATGGCCGAGGCGGTCCTGGCCGCCCGACCCGGCTTCGCGCACACCAGTGCGGACGCCCTGCTGCTGATCGGCAACCAGTTCCCGGAGAAGGCCGACGTTTCCATCGAGGATATGATCTCCAAGATGAAGCAGGCCCTTATGAGGAAGGGCAAGCTGCCTTGCACGCTCATTGTCCTTGATGAAGTCCAGCAGTACATCGGGGAAGGAAAAGACAGCCTGGAACGGTCCAAGGCGGTTCAGGATGTACAGGAACAAGTCTGCTCGCGCCTGGGTGCCAACGTGATGTTCGTCGCCACCGGCCAGAACGCGCTTTACGGCACGCCCTTGCTTCAACGTCTCCAAGGCCGCTTCCCGGCGGCGGTCGAGTTGCAGGACACGGACGTAGAGCAGGTTACCCGCGAAGTGGTCTTGAAGAAGAAGCCCTCGGCCGAAAAGACTCTCAAGGAGTTGCTCGAAACCCACAGCGGCGAGATCGAGCGGCACCTGTCGTCAACCAAGATCGCTTCCGCCACCCGCGACCGTGGCTTGCTTGTCCAGGATTATCCGTTGCTCCCGGTGCGTCGTCGTTTTTGGGAACGGGTACTTCGGGCCGTGGACAAGGCCGGAACCGGCGCGCAGCTTCGGACCCAACTTTGGATCGTGTATGATGCCGTCGAGAAGACGGCCGACCTTCCGTTGGGCAACGTCGTCAGCGCCGCCTTCCTCTTCGAGCATATCAAGACCAAGGTGCTGCAATCCGGCGTGCTGCTCCAGGAAATCTCCGAGACCATCGCCCGGCAGAAGAACGAAGCGGATGGAGAACTGCGCTACCAACTCTGCGCCCTGATCTTCCTCATCGGGCAGTTGCCACACCAAGGTCCGGCCGATGCCGGGATTCGGGCCAACGCCGAAACCCTGGCCGATCTGCTCGTTACCGACTTGAACAAGAGCAGCGCGGACCTTCGCAAGAAAGTCCCCGAACTCTTGGAGAAGCTCGTCGCCTGTGGCGCGGTAATGCAGGTTGAGGATGAATACCGGATGCAAACCCGCGAGGGGAGCGAATGGAACCAGGCGTACTTGGTGGCGATGAACAAGCTTCAGGACGACGCAGGCAAGCTCGGCAGCGAGCGATCCCAGTTGCTTAAGACTGCGTGCAGCGACATGCTCGCCAAGCAGAAGCTAACGCACGGGGCCTGCAAGGAGGCCCGCAAGACCGCGTTGCATTTCGGTGCCGAGGCTCCGGCCACTGATGGGACCGCAGTGCCCGTTTGAATTCGGGACGGTTGGGAAGTCGATGACAAAACGGTCCTGGGCGACGCCCAAGTAGCCGGCGACTCGTCGGCAGTCGTCTACGGGTTCATCCCCAAGAGTAAGGCGGAGGAACTCAAGCGGGCGATTGCCAGCTACTATGCCGCCACGACCACACTGCAATTGAAGGGCAACCCCGACACCGACGAAGGCATCGAAGCCCGCAAGGCGATGGAGACCCGCCAGGAACAGGCGCGGCGAACCCGCGACGATCTAATCAACGACATCCTGAACGAAACCACCGTTTACATTGCCGGCGGCGATGCCGTCCAGGGGATGCTCTTGGAGACAAAGGTGCAGGACGCCGCGAAAGCCTGTCTCGACCGGCTCTTTCCGCAGTTCCACCTGGCCGATTCGCCCGAGTGGCACAAGGTTATCGAGCGGGCCAAGAAGGGCGACGGCGATGCACTCTCTGCGGTCGGCCACAAAAGCGATCCTGACGCGCAGCCGGTCTGCTCGGCCATCCTCGGTTTCGTGGGCAGCGGCAAGAAGGGGAGCGATGTCCGCAAACAGTTCCAAGGGCAGAACTTCGGTTGGCCTATCGACGCGATTGACGGCGGCCTCATGGTCCTGGTCGGTGCGGGCATGGTCCAGGCCCGCAGCGGATCGGAAACCCTGACCGTCAAGAAACTGGATCGCAAGAACATTACGGCGGTCGAGTTCCGGCAGGAAAGCATCAAGCTCACCACGGTTCAACTGATCGGCATCCGCAGTGTGTTCAAGAATGTCGGCCTGACGACGCTGCCGGGGCAGGAATCGGCCGACGCCCCGGAGTTCATCGCCCGCATGAGGTCGCTTGCCACGGATGCTGGCGGCAATCCGCCATTGTCCAAGTACCCGACGACGACGCATTTAGACGATCTTGCCAACCGGGCGGGCAACGACCAACTGAAGGCGATCTTCGACGCCAAGGACCAGTTGACCAAAGAGATCGGCGATTGGCGGAAACGGAAGGAATTGATCGCCAAGCGCGAACCGCGATGGCGCGACCTCAAGAGGCTCCTGGACCACGGGGCCGATCTGCCAATAGCGGCCACGGTGCGGCCCGAAATCGACGCCATCGGGCAAAACCGCTGCCTGTTGGCTGATCCCGACCCCACACCGGGTCTAGTGGACCGGCTTACCCAGGCGCTGCGCGATGCACTGAACGAAGTCCATTGCCGCTGCAAGACCGCTTACCAAGGCGGCTTGGCCGCACTCGACGCCGCGCCCGTATGGCAGAAGATCGCCCCGGACCAGCAAAAGCAGATCATCGCACAGCACCAGCTTGAAGACCTGCCGGGCATCGCGGTCGGCAGCACCGAAGAGGTTCTGGGCACGCTCAACACGACGAAGCTCAAGGAATGGTCGAACCTCTGCGATGCCCTGCCGACTCGGTTTGCCAATGCGCTGGCCGCCGCCGCCAAACTGCTGGAACCCAAGGCCCGGCCCATCAAGCTGCCGAGTGGGACTATCACCGGCGACGACGACTTGAAGGCGTGGCTCGGGGCGGCCGAGCAGTACATCCGCGAGAAGCTCAAGGATGGGCCGGTCATCATCTGACTAAATCCGTTTCGATCATCCAGTCCAATAGCCCGAACCATACACATCGGCGAGACAGTCACATGAGCATCGTCCATATTCGCCACATCACGAAGTTCTTCGACAGAGAGTTCCAATCCCTGGTCGATATGGCCGACTACCAGGGCAGGCACCAAGACGAGGTGAACGATGCATTTCACACCCGCACCCAGGCTGCGTATTCACTCGTGGTCCTGGCGAAACTCGATTCCAGTATTGCCGCTGCCGCCGTCACCGACTCTTTTGACGATAACGGAATCGACGCGATCTACTACGATCAGGATGACAGACTCCTCTATCTCGTCCAATCCAAATGGCATAGGAACGGCCAGGGGTCTGTCGAATCGGCGGATGTGATGAAGTTCGTCCAAGGTGTCCGTGATCTCTTGGATGCAAACTTCTCTCGCTTCAATGCGAAGGTCATGGCTAAAAAGGCTACAGTCCTCATGGCACTGGACGAGCCGACCTTGCGAGTTCATCTTGTGCTCGCCCACACCGGCGTCCAACAACTCTCCACCCACGCCAAGCGTCCTCTGACCGACTTGCTGAATGAGATCAATGACGCTACGAACATCGCATCTACAACGCTCCTCACTCAAACGGAGTTGCACAAGGCCATCAGTTCCGATGCTGAGGGGAGTTCGATCAAGCTCGAAGTGATGCTGCACGAATGGGGTCAGTGCAAGCAGCCATATCCCGCCTACTACGGCCAAGTCGAAGCCGCAGACATTGGGCGTTGGTGGACGGAGCATCAACAGCTTCTTTTCACAAAGAACCTGCGAAAATTCACCGGCAGTACAGAGGTGAATGAAGGCATCAAGGAGACCCTCTCGCATGAGCCGGCGAAGTTCTGGTACTTCAACAACGGCATCACAATCCTCTGCAATAGCATCCAGAAGAAGGCTTTGGGGGGCAGCAAGCGAACCTCTGGCGTGTTCGTTTGCGAAGGCGTCAGCGTTGTCAACGGGGCGCAAACAGTCGGGTGCATTGGGGAGACAGCCGGAACCAACCCCGACGCTCTGGGCAATGCTCGCGTTGGCGTTCGGCTGATTTCGTTGGCGAGGTGCCCCGAGGGATTTGGCACCAATATTACGCGCGCGGCGAACACTCAGAATCGAATAGAGCGTCGTGACTTCGCGGCGTTAGACCCCGAGCAAGAACGGCTCCGAAAAGAACTCCAGCTTGAGCTTGGCAAGACCTACTTCTACAAATCCGGCGATACGCCAGGCTCACCGGCGGATGGCTGCACGATTGAGGAAGCGACGGTAGCCCTTGCTTGTGCCAGTGAAGACATATCGCTGGCCGTCCAAGCGAAACGGGAGGTCGGCAAGCTGTGGGAGGACATCGCAAGGCCACCCTACAAGCTGCTTTTTAACGGGAGCCTTACCGCCCTCAGAATGTGGCGTCTTGTTGAAATCCTCCGCATAGTGGACACCACTCTCAAGCAGGAGCAGGACGCTAAGTCTGGCCGCCAGCGTATGGTCGCGGTGCATGGCAATCGCTTTGTCCTCCATCACGTCTGTAGGCTAATTGGCGTCGATTCGTTCGACAGTTCGCAGATTGACTTTGACGAGGCTAAGGCAAAATCGCAGACGATGACGCCGAGCGTCTTGGACGTGCTCTTCACGCACGTCGAGAAGGAGTTCCCAGGGGCGTACACGAATAGCCTTTTCAAAAATGCGACGAAGTGCAAAACGCTATCGGAAAAGGTGACCACTGACCCGGCCATGAGGAGTGACCGGACGACAGCGCCGGTCAAAGGCAAAGTCACGCGGGGGAAGTCGAAGGCATGATCGTATGTCTGCTTCCATTAGCAATCCGTTGGCGACGTGAGGGTTCGATTGATGCCCGTACTTAATTCCAAGCTCCGCTCTGACCTTGATTGCGTCTGCCAGAAGGCCCGCGACCTGGCCGAGGCCGCTGCGCGCTCGGCATTGCAAAAGCGGGCGGTAGACGCGGCCGAGCCGTTCCGCCACTTTTCGGCCGACGAGCGCGATCTGCGGAACCGGCTTCGGGCACGGGGCCGGCAGCTTGGCGACGTGCGCAACGCGAACAAGACGCAGGGCATCGACCAACTCACGCAGGAACTCGCTTACGAATACTGGCACCGGATGCTCTTCGCTCGGTTCCTGGCCGAGAACCATCTGCTCATGCACCCCGATGGCGTTGCGGTAAGCCTCGCCGAGTGCGACGAGTTGGCGGCGGCTCTCCCCTCGCCCGGTACTCCGGGAGAGGGGCAGGGGGTGAGGGCCGCGGCGAACGGCTTTGTCCTGGCCGCTCGCTATGCCAGCAAGATGCTCCCGCAGATTTTCCGCACCGACGACGTGCTGTTGGAGATCGAGTTTCCGGCCAACGACCGGCTGCCGCTGGAAAAGCTGGTCAACGGCTTGCCCGCCGAGGTTTTCTGCGCCGACGACAGCCTCGGCTGGGTCTACCAGTTCTGGCAGAGCAAGAAGAAGGACGAAGTGAACAAGAGCGGTGAGAAGATCGACGGGCGGACTCTGCCGGCCGTCACGCAGCTATTCACCGAGCACTACATGGTGCAGTTCTTGCTGCACAACACGCTCGGGGCCTGGTGGTGCGCCCGACACAAAATCAAGGGTCCGCCGGACGGCGCGGGCGTGCCCGCAGGCCGAGCGCCCGTGGAAATGGAGTATTTTCGCTGGCGAGACGACGGAACCCCGGCGGCCGGCACGTTCGACGGCTGGCCGAAGACGCTGAAGGAGTTCAAGCTGCTGGACCCGTGCTGCGGAAGTGGGCACTTCTTAGTCGCCGCTTTCAGTCTTCTGGTGCCGCTACGGATGCACGACGAGGGGCTTTCGGCTCGGTCCGCCTGCGATGCCGTACTGCGCGAAAACCTGTTCGGCCTCGAACTCGATCCGCGCTGCACGCAGATCGCTGCGTTTGCCTTAGCGCTTGCTGCATGGAAATATCCTGGCGACGACGAGCACCCGCTCGGTTTTCGCCAGTTGCCACCGCTGAACATCGCTTGCACAGGCATCGGGCCTCAAGCTACCGAGACAGAATGGTTGAAATTGGCCGAGCAATCGGGTAGGCCGATGTCGGTGCTTTCGCGAGAGCCGATCCTGAATGGATTGCGGAATCTCTACTCGCTGTTCTCTAACGCCCCGACGCTCGGCTCGCTCATTGATCCAAACCAACTGCCGGCCGACCTGATTAGCGCCGATTACGAGACATTGCAGCCTTATCTGGCCGCTGCCCTCACAGCCGAACAAGACGACGACGCGCACGAGCGGGCCGTTGCCGCCGCCGGTATGGCAAGAGCCGCCGAGCTTCTGGCCGGAGAATACGCGCTGATCGCCACGAATGTGCCATACCTTGCTCGCGGAAGACAATGCCAAACTCTGTGCGAATATATAGATCAGAACTTGAGCTTGGGGAAGCATGATATTGCAACGACTTTTCTTGAGCGATTTGCATCACTGGTGTGCGCCGGTGGTGTAGTCGGAATTGTCAGCCCTCAAGGGTGGTTGTTCATGCCACGCTACAAGCGATTCCGAGTAGCTTTTCTGGAAAAATGGCAGGTTTTACTTCTCGGTATTCTTGGCGAGGGCGGATTTGTTAGTAGCCAGGCTGCTGGAGCTTTTATTTCGCTGGGCATATTCGGCGCTGGCTCTCCCACGTTAGAGCACACCTTCTCCGGTTTGGACGTAAGCGATGAAGATTGCGCCAAAGGTAAGGATCAAGCGTTGCGATGCTCTGTTGTCAACGCCGTTAACCAACTGAAACAGCTTGAGAATCCAGACGCTCGCGTTGTGCTGGCAGCCAGATGTAGCGGTGAGTTGCTGAGCGCGTATGCCGAGAGCCGTTACGGTCTTCGTACCGCAGACAAGGAGAGGTTCGTTCGATATTTCCCGGAACTTCCAACTCTAGGTAGCGAATGGCGGTTTCATCAGAGCAGCGTCGATAATACAGAGAATTTTGGCGGACGGGAGTGTGTGCTTCTTTGGGAACGTGGTGCCGGCCAGCTCGCAGAGTTTGCGTCGTTGGGACTGGCAAGCATCCAAGGCGAAGATGCGTGGGGGAAGAACGGCGTGGTGGTCAGTCTAATGCGTTCATTGCCCGTAACAATGTACACAGGGGAGTCGTTCGACAACAACTGCGCTATTGTTTGGCCTAAATCGACAGAGAAACTAAGTGCAATCTGGCACTTCTGTAAGTCCGAAGATTTCAATCAGGCGGTACGCGAGATTGACCAGTCGTTGAAGGTTATGAACGCAACCTTGCTGAAGGTGCGATTTGACCTCGCGTACTGGCAGGCGATCGCAGAGGAGCAGCAGAACGGATTGCCGGAGCCGGAAAGCGACGATCCGACCCAATGGCTCTTTCACGGCCGGCCGGAGCGATCCACGGCACCTCTTCAAGTGGCCGCCGCGCGGCTTCTGGGCTATCAATGGCCGCCGGAACTTGACCCGACGATGCGGCTCAGCACGCAAGCGAAAGAGTTAGTCCATCGCTGCGATGAACTGCTCCGCTTTGCCGACGACGATGGCATTGTTTGCATCCCTGGCGTTCGCGCCGAATTGCCCGCCGCTGAGAGGCTCCTTGAAGTCTTGCAGGTGGCCTATGGCCCGGAGTGGTCGAACTCACTCTTGCATGATCTGCTGACCGAAGCCGACTGCAAGCCGGGCACCACGCTCGACGACTGGCTCCGCAACGCCTTCTTCGAGCAGCACTGTAAGCTGTTCCACAACCGACCGTTCATTTGGCATATCTGGGACGGACGCAAGGATGGTTTCGCCTGCATGGTGAACTACCACAAGCTCACGAACAAGGCGCTGGAGAACCTCGCGTACTCGTACCTGGGCGACTGGATCAAGGCCCAAAGCGCCGAGGCAAAGGCGGGCAAGGCCGGGGCCGACCTGCGCCTGGCTGCCGCGCAGGCGTTGCAGGAGAAGCTCAAGCTGATTCTGATCGGGGAGCCGCCCTACGACATCTTCGTCCGCTGGAAGCCGCTCCACGAACAGCCTATCGGTTGGAACCCGGACCTGAACGACGGCGTGCGGGTGAACATCCGGCCGTTTGTCGAGGCGGGCATCCTGCGGAAGAACCCCAACATCAAATGGACCAAGGATCGCGGGAAAGAGCCGGAGCGCGACCGGGAGCAGTTCCCTTGGTTCTGGAAAGGCAACCAGTTCGTCGGCGAGCGGGTCAATGACGTTCATCTGACCAACACGGAGAAGCAGAAAGGTAGGTCAGGCTTTCCAGCCTGACGGGCGGTATATTGGACAAGCACGTCGCGTCAGGCTAGAAAGCCTGACCAACGAAGATGACCGACAAGCGAAGCTACCAGCGGCACCTGCCACACGAAATCCCGGAAGGCCATCCGATCTTTCTGACCTGGAACCTGAAGGGCGCCGTGCCGCGCACTGTGATCGAGAGGCTGCGGCAGGAACGGGACCGTCTGGAGAAGCAATCGGCCCGTGCGGACGAGTCGGCTGCGGACAGGAGATTGCGCGAGGACAAGCTGATCTTCGCCATGTGCGACCGATTCCTGGACCGGGCGCAAGACGGCCCGTTGCACCTGAAGGACCCCGCAGCCGCCGCGATCGTCGAGGACTCGTTTTTGTTCGGGGTCGGCGAGCGCTATGATCTGTATGCATGGTGCATCATGGCCAACCACGTCCACGTCTTGCTCATGCCCATTTGGGACCTTGAGCGAGTAACCCAAGGGATCAAGGGATATACGGCCCATGAAATCAACGGGCTTCAGCGGGCGCGGGGGCGCATTTTGTGGCAGGACGAATCGTACGATCACTGGGCCCGCAGCGACGAGGAAGTGCTGCGGATCATCGCCTACATCGAGAACAATCCTGTTGCTGCCAGGCTGTGCCTGCGCCGGGAAGACTGCCTGTGGTCCCCCGCGCGATTCCGCAATGAGTGGCCCGCCGCACTGCCGTATCGAAAAGTAGGTCAGGCTTTCCAGCCTGACGGGCGGCAGATTGAACAAGCATGTCAGGCTGGAAAGCCTGGCGGAACGATACGTCAGGCTGGAAAGCCTGACCTACCTCACCATGAATAGCGTTTTTGATGCCATCCTGTCTTCGCTCCAGGCCGCCGCCGACTATCACAAGGACGACGTGGTGCAGCCGGCCGCAATCCTATGGACCGACGAGAAGCGAGAGTGGGAGCGGCTTGTCCCCCGCCTGCGGATGGTGCTACCGAACTTCCTGGTCTTCGGCCCCTACGACAAGGCGAACAGGACCGGCCCGGCGATTTGGCTGCGGTGCGTTATCGCCGGCAGAATCCCCGACACCTGCATCCCGGCTGGCTCTGTCCCCATCATCTACCTGCCCGGCGTCAGCCGCGCGACCCTTCGGGCAACGGAAGAGTGCCCCCAGGAACTCAAACCGCTTGCCGAGCTTCAGTATCGCGGCGTGTTCTGGTCGCAGACCAACGGCAAGGACTGGACCATCGCCGCTTTTCTGCAAACCAACCACGGCGGTCTTCAACTGAAAATCGCCAAAGACACTGCGACGGCCAATTCGATTCGCCGCTGTGTCGAGAAGCTGGTGGACGCGCCCGTGGTTGAACTCCGGGCAAAGTCTGCCAACGGCGAACTCAATAGCGGTTACTTCGACCTCTTGGTGAGCGACGACCCGGTTGACGACCTCTTGACGTGGCTCTCCGATCCCAAGGGCACGCGCGATCGCTGGGAGCCAAACCGCTGGGAAACGCTGTGCAGCCGTTGCATCGCCGACTATGGGTTCGACCCGGCTAGGGACGGCGAGGTCGTTGCCGCTGAAAAGCTCGGACTCCAGGAGAAATCGGCCTGGAAGACCGTCTGGAAACGGTTCGCCGCCACGCCCGCGCGCTACGTTGGCCTGGCCGAACTGCTCCGAAAGGCCAAACCCAAGCCGAAGGCGGGCGATTTGTTTGCCATGCAGCGGATGGAATCGTGGCCCCAGGACAACGAGGCGCGAGAGGCCGAACTGCGCCAAGCCCTGGCGGAACTCGTCTCGCTGCCGCCCAAGCAGGCCGGCCAGCGTATCAAGGAATTGGAGCAGGCCCACTGCGAGCGTCGGCAGTGGGTGTGGGCGAAGCTGACCCGCTCGCCGCTCGCCCAGACCGTGGAACATCTGGCGGCACTGGCAGAGATCGCCCAAGCACCGCTAAGCGGGGCCACGGCTGCGGACATGATCCGGGCATACACCGAAGGCGGCTGGCGGGCCGACGCCGCCGTGCTGGACGCCTTGGCGGTCGCGGGTTCCCACGAAGACCGCCTGGCCGTCGAAAAGGCCGTGGCCCGCGTTTATACGCCGTGGCTGCGGGACGCGGCCGAGTTGTTCCAGGAGCGGCTGAAGAAAGAGGCTGCGCCGGGGCGAGACGTGCCAAGAGCGGCCGTGGTGCCCAAGGGGACGTGCATCCTCTTCGCGGACGGGCTGCGCTATGACGTGGGACAGAAGCTCCGCGCCCTGCTGGAGCCGCGCCTCGGGCCGGTAGCCGTTGAGCACCAATGGGTCGCCTTGCCGAGCGTCACGCCGACCGCCAAGCCGGCCGTTTCGCCCGTGGCCGACAAGATTGCCGGGGCATCGGCCGGGGAGGATTTCCGCCCTTCCGTGGCTGCGGATGGAAAAGACCTGACGCCGGCCCGGTTCAAGGGCCTGCTGGAAGAAGAGGGCTTCCAATCGCTCGGCATCGCCGAGACCGGCGATCCGGCCGGCCGGGCGTGGACCGAGTACGGCAACGTGGACAAGACCGGCCATGAGGAAGGCGTTGGGCTTGCCCGCCGCATCCCGGAGTTGCTCGCCGGCCTCGTGCAGCGCATCGCCGCCCTCTTGGCCGCCGGATGGCAGGAGGTCCGTGTCGTGACCGATCATGGCTGGCTGCTGTTGCCGCAGGGGTTGCCGAAGTGCGAGTTGCCGAAATACCTGACGGCCACCCGCTGGCGGCGTTGTGCCGTGGTCAAGCCCTCGGCCACCGTCGAGCTTTCGTGCTTCTCGTGGTTCTGGTCCGACGATGTGCGGATTGCCTGCCCGCCGGGGATCGACTGCTTCATGGCGGGCGAGGATTACAACCACGGCGGGCTGAGCTTGCAGGAGTGCATCGTGCCCCGGTTGACGATCCGGTGTGGCGCTGAGCCGGCCGTCACCGCGAAGATTGAACAAGTGAAATGGGCCGGCTTGCGCTGCCGGGTCAAGGTGTCTGGGCAGTTCGCGGGCTGCAAAGTGGACCTGCGCGACAAAGCGGCCGATCCGTCAACATCGCTCGCGTCGGCAAAGGGCGTGGGCAAGGACGGCAGCGTGGCGCTGGTGGTGGAAGACGACAAACGCGAGGGCAGTGCTACGACGCTGGTGCTCTTGGACGCTTCCGGGAGTGTCGTCGATAAGACATTGGTAGAGGTTGGAGGCTAAGCCACAATGGAATTGGATCATATTGATAGAACAGCCGCCGAGGCGTTCGAGGGCTACATCGTCCGCAAAGACCTGGTGCGGAAGTTCGCCCGGCAGTACCCGGTGCCCACCTACGTCTGCGAGTTCCTCTTGGGGCGGTATTGCGCCAGCGTCAACGAGGAGGAGATTCAGGAAGGGCTGGGCATTGTCGAGCGGCAGCTTCGGGACCGGGCCGTGCGCAGCGGCGAAGAGGAACTGTTCAAGGCCCGCGCCCGTGAGACCGGCTCGGTCAAGATCATCGACATTATCTCTGCGCGCCTGGACGCGAAGACCGATTCGTATCTCGCCACGCTACCTAGCCTGCAACTGAAGGATGTCAGCATTTCCGACAAGCTGGTCCGCGACAACGAGCGGATGTTGACCGGCGGGTTCTACGCCGAAATCGACCTAACCTACGATTCGGTCGTCGCCCAGGAGAAAAGTGGACGGCCGTTCGGCGTGGCTGCGCTGCGGCCGATCCAACTCAGCAAGCGGGAAGTGCTCGATTCGCTCTATGCCGGGCGGCGGTGCTTCAATACAGCCGATTGGAAGCGGTTCCTGCTGCGCAGCGTGGGCTTGGAACCCGATGCCGTCGCCGAGCGGAACTTGGATGTCCTGATTCTGCGGATGGTGCCGTTCGTCGAGAACAATTACAACATGGTCGAGCTTGGCCCGCGCGGCACCGGCAAGAGCCACTTGTTCCAACAGATTTCGCCCTATTCGCATCTGGTCAGCGGCGGCAAGGCAACGGTCGCCCGCATGTTCGTGAACATGGCGAACGGGCAACGTGGATTGGTCTGCCAATACGACGTGGTGTGCTTCGACGAGGTTTCCGGCGTTTCCTTCGACCAGAAAGACGGCGTGAACATTATGAAGGGCTACATGGAGTCGGGGGAGTTCAGCCGTGGGAAGGAGAGCATCCGGGGGTACGGCGGGATCGTGATGGTCGGCAACTTCGAGGTCGATGTTCAGCATCAGCAGCGGATTGGGCACCTGTTTGGCCCCATGCCGCAGGAGATGCGAAACGATACGGCGTTGATGGATCGCATCCACAACTACTTGCCCGGCTGGGACGTGCCAAAAATCGCGGAGCCGCTGAAGACGGACCATTTTGGCCTGGTCAGCGATTTTCTCAGCGAGTGTTGGAGCCGGCTGCGGAGCCAGAGCCGGGCATCGGCCCTTCAGGGCAGGGTTGTGTTCGGCGGTGCGCTCAGCGGCCGTGACCAGAACGCTGTAACCAAGACGATTAGCGGCCTGCTGAAGCTAATTCACCCCTGCCCGGACGAGCAGGTTTCCGATCAAGACCTGGAGTGGGCCGTCCGGCTGGCGCTGGAATGTCGCCGCCGGGTGAAAGAGCAGCAGAAGCGTATCGGTACGGCCGAGTTCCGCAACACCCAGTTCAGCTACACGATTGGCAATGATGGGGTCGAGAAGTTCGTCGTCACGCCGGAATTGCAGAGCGAAGACCATATCGGCCGCGATCCCCTGCCGCCCGGCCAAGCCTGGGCCATCAGCGCCGGTGGGCAGGATGAAGGCTCCGGGCTTTATCGGATCGAGGTCACGGAAGGCCCTGGTGGCGGCGTCCGCATCCTGAACCGGCCTGCTCCGCAGGCGTTTTCAGAGTCGGTGAAGTACGCCGAGGCCAACCTTTACTCGCGCGCCGGCGAGCTTGTGGGCGACCGGAATCCTCGGGAGCACGAGTTCTCGGTTCAGCTTCGGGCCTTCGACGCGAGCAAGAGCGGCCGGGGCCTGGGTATGGCGGCGCTGATGGCGATGTGCAGCGCGCTTATCAACAAGAACCTTCGCGGCGGCCTGGTCGTAGTCGGCAGCCTGAACCTGGGCGGCTCCATTGATCCGCTGTACAACGCCATCGACATCGTGGAACGCGCTGTCGAGAAAGGGGCTTCGGTGGTCTTGATACCGGTTGCCTCCCGGAAACAGCTGTTCGATTTGTCGGACGACCTGGCGACGAAGGTAACAATCGTGTTCTACAACGACGCCCGTGAGGCGTTGATTAAAGCAATTGCGGAGTGAGCGGAGTGGTACAATTACCGTCAACTGCGTTCGTAAGTCCTTATGGTAGCTCACGAAGCGCTAGCGATGGAGTCGAATAGGAATAGGGATAATTCGCAGAAGACAGCGAGCTACCACAGCCTTTCCAATGGTGCTCTCACTGGATGCTTGATAGTCCAGTGGTCGAACCCGTTCGCTCGTTCTTCGTGCCGCATAGGATTGATAGGGCCGAATGGACGCACAAGAGCCGCCTTGTCGGCATCATCTATGATCGGTGCCGCATCGCCAGCCTGGCGTCTTCGATCAACGGAAGGCGATCATCATGTCGGTCGATCAGGAGATCTCCGAAATCATCCGTCGCCAACTGTTCGATTGGGCCGGGATGCCGGATGAGGGGCGGAAGGTGGCAAGGGCCTATGCGGATTGGGCCGCCGAGCACGCCCAGGAGCTTTCGGGCATCGCCGCCGATACGGCGTATGAGCAGTTTCTGGCCGCCTATCCGTTCCATCCTTCGGTGCTATCGGTATTCCAGCGCAAATGGCAGAGCCTACCCCGGTTCCAGCGGACGCGGGGTGTGCTGCGAATGCTGGCGCTGTGGGTGGCCCACGCCTATCAGGAGGAACACCGCAAAGCGGCGCGGGAGCCACTGATTACGCTGGGGCTGGCCCCGTTCGAGAACCAGAACTTCCGCACGGCCCTGTTCGAGCAACTAGGGTCATCGGAGTTGGAGATTCCCGTCACCACGGACATCGTGGGGCGTGCCGATGCCCATGCAATTCGACTGGACAAAGAGGCCGCCGATGCCATCCGCAAGGCGCAGTTGCACCGCAAGATCGCCACGACCATCTTCTTCGAGTCCAATGGTGGCATGTGCCAGTCGAAGGCCGAGGCATCGCTGCCCGAAATCCGCACCGACGTGAGCGGGCCGGACCTGAACCCGGCTGACGTGGACAACGTGTTGGAGGGCTTGGCAAGTTCTTGCTTCTACCTGAACTGGGAGCGGAACCGCTACCGCTTCGGCCTGGCGCCGAACCTCAACCAGATCCTAGTGACGCGGCGGGGGGCTGTCGAGGACAAGCGGATCGAGGAACGGATCAAGAAGGACACGGAAACGCTCTTTCAGCCGGGCAGCAAGGAACTGGATCGCCGTTTCTGGCCCAAGCGGAGCAACGATGTGCCCAACCGCCCGGTGCTTACGCTGGTGATCCTGGGCCAGGACACGCCAGCCGAGGCTAAGACGACGCTCCAAATGATGGAGACTATCGTTCGGGATTGCGGCTCGTCCGGTCGGACTTACAAGTCGGCTTTGATCTTCGCCGCGCCCGACGCCACCACCAACATCCGCGAGGCGGCTCGGAACGCCTTGGCTTGGGAGGATATCGACGACGATGAGGAGACGAAGAAGCGCGTGGACCAGTCGCAACTGAAGCTGCTTCAACGGAACCTTGACGGCGCCCGACGGCAGCTCAAGGAAGACCTGTTCCGCGCGTACCGGCACCTATACCTGCTCGACAAGACCAACGCCCTGCGGCACATCGACCTGGGGCAGATTACGTCGAGCGCGACGACACCCAACGACGGAATCGTGGGCCTTTACCTCCGCAAATTGCGCCGCACGGACGAGATTACCGAGGGGGTAGGGCCGGGCAAGTTGATCAAGTATTGGCCGCCGGCGCTGACCGAGTGGTCTACGACTGGGGTACGGGACGCTTTCTATTCATCGCCGCAACTTCCCCGCCTCCTAAATCCTGACATCATTAAGCGGGCCATCTGCGATGGTGTGACCCAGGGCCTCTTGGGATACGCCACCAAAGATAGCCGGGGAAACATCAAGCTCCAGAAACTCAAGGAAAGCCTGTTCGACACGGAGGTCGAGTTGTCCGAGGATGTGTACATTCTTAAGGCCGAGGACGCCCAGAAACTCTTGGAACCGCCCCGGCTTACGCGGCTGGTCATTCGGCCCGAGCAGGCGACGATCAAGGCTGGAGAACAGGCGGAGTTCTCGGTATCGGCACAGGACCAGTACAGCCAGGCGTTCCCAACGCCGACGGTCGAGTGGTCGGCCAAGGGCGGGACGGTCACCGGAGAAGGCGTCTTCACGGCCGGTGACGCCCGTTTTTACGGATCCCTCGGTGCGCTCCCCTTGGTGGGCCCGGTCGTCGCCATCGCCCCCACCCCCGACGGAGCGGGCTACTGGCTGGCGGCGATGGACG